>CALCTR010000081.1 GCA_937906925.1 uncultured Alphaproteobacteria bacterium | reverse complement strand
TATGAGCGTACATTCAGAGAGGGATATTGGGCTGTTATTGAAGGAAAGTTACAATTTGTTCCACCTGGTCAAGGTAAAAACTATTTCTACGCTGCTCAAGGTAAGCGTTCTACTCATAGAGCGTGGTGGCTACAAAATAGATTAAATTATTTTGATAGTAAATATCTACCATTAACTTATGGTAATAATAAACCTTCGGCTGAAAGTACTTTCTCTTTCCGTGCTTATGCACTACCAGAGCAGCAAAGTACTGATAGAGCTTAGGCTTGTGTAGATTTAATTCCTGCAAACCATAACTTTGATATTACTGCGCTAACAAATTCTTACCAGTCTACTTTCGTTGGTAATATTACTTACGGACCCACTTATGCATTAGCAGGTGAAACTGTAAGATTGGGGCCTGGTGCTCAAGTAAAACACGAAGTTGAAAGTTGGATTTTAAATCCAACTTTAATTGCTGATCTTGGAGATTTGTCTGATAAATATCTAGGTGAGTTTGGTTTCCCTGGAACTCCTACTCGTTTAACTAGATTAAAATTTGGACGTTCTTCTCGTTCTGATCCAGACACTTATCAAACTTATTACAATGGATTAATTAGTACTTTAAATATTGGTTCTTCTTGTCCATATCTAAATAATTTAAATGTCGCAAAGTGTATTTCTATTGTTGAATTAGATTTAGGTAAGTGTACTAGATTGCAAGTTTTAGACGCTGAAGGTTGTACTGGTTTAACAACCGTTAACTTCCCTGCGAACTCCATCCTTGAAGAAGTTTATTTGCCCGCAAACATGACTTCTTTGACTTTAACTAATCAGCCTTATTTGACTACTTTAGTATTGGAAAAGCCTTCTAGTTTAAATGAATTAACTCTAGATAGAGTTACTGCAATTGATTCTTATCATTTAACCAAGAATGCAATGAGTGCAGGTGAAACTGCATTCTATTTAACTGATATTAATTGGGTTATTGATGATGAACAGAATGGCGTCGAAACTAAAGAAGACGGTATTACCTATTTAACTTCTATCGATATTTTAGAGCAAATGGCAGAATCTTTGACCAATGATCAAAGTGCTGTATATCCAAAAACTGGCTACACTTTGGCTCAAGCTTTGACTGGTACTATTACTATTAAGGTTCCAAATGTAACAGTTGTTGAATATGATATGTATAAATATGATGTTATTATGAATAAAAACAGCGAACACGGATTTGCAAGAACCGGTGATGCCTTTAAATCCAGAGTGGGTGTTTGTGGTGATATTGCTGATTTATTTTTAAGAATGGCAAAAGCAGCTGGTATAAAAGTTGATATCATTTCGGGATATGCCGGCAATGATTTAACCATGGATAATTTTAAGGAAGCCGGCCATGCATGGAATGCTGTTTATATCAATGGCAAATGGCTTTTTGTTGATGCAACTTGGGGGATGGGCGGTAATTATCGCACATTTGAAAATGTTCGTTCTCATATAGAACACCGGCGAAAAGTCCGGCAAAAAAAACGCCAAAAAAATAGAATAGTTGACGAGTCTAGAACAGTTGATGACAAATGGTTTTTAGTAAAGCCTGAAGAAATGATTAAAACGCACTTTCCCAGACGAGAAAAACAACAACATTTAAAAAGGCCTGTTGATATGAAAAAAGTTTTTAGAGAAAATGCAAGAAATTTAAAAAGGAAAAGATAGTAATGATTTATACACAATCTGTTTTAACAATTGATTTAAGGGCTCTTATTCAAAATTATCACTTTTTAAAAAATTTGGCTCCCAAAGCAATTGCAGCAGCTGTTGTTAAAAATGATGCTTATGGTTTGGGTATTGAGCGAGTCGTTCCGGTGTTGGTTGCTGAGGGGTGTAATAATTTTTTTGTTGCTCTCGCTGAAGAAGGCGTAAAAGTCCGCCAATTTGCACCCTCTTCAAATATCTATGTTTTGCAAGGAATCGGTAATGATTGCTTGGAGCTGTTTAAAAAAGCTCATTTAACGCCCGTTATTGCAAGCCCCACTATGTTCTCGTTTTGGAAAGAAAATAAAATCAACGGGATAAGACCTATTTTAAATGTTGAAACAGGATTAAACAGATTGGGCTTTCGTGAGCAAGATATTCAGAATTTAACTACCGAAGATAAATCCGAATTTTCATATATTTTATCACATCTTGCCTGTGCTGATGAACCTTATCATTTTATGAACAGGCACCAAATAGATACATTTGATGAAATTGCTAAGCAATTTCCAAATACACCATTAACATTATCTGCCTCTGATGGTGTCTTTTTAGGTAACAACTTTCAAAAAAATATGGTGCGTTTAGGAGCTGCCATGTATGGCTTAAATACGGCACCTGATCGCCAAAACAAAATGCAAAATGTTGTTTCTTTACAAGCACCTGTGTTACAGATTGCTTCTGTACCGAAAGGGGAATATATCGGGTACGGAGCTTCTTACAAAACGGCAAGAGATATGCAAATTGCCATTGTATCTATCGGTTATGCAGATGGATTACCGCGAGCACTTGCCGGTCGCGGACGAGTTTTTTATCAATCACAGGAAATTCGTCTTGTTGGCAGACTTTCTATGGATAATTTAATGTGTGATGTTACCGATATCCCAACCATTAAAGAGGGTGATTTTGTGGATGTTTTAAGTCAACAATATACCGCCGATGATATGGGTTATGATGCCGGCACCATCGGATACGAGATATTAAACGGTGTATGTAAATCAGGGCGGGTCCGTATTATTGAAAAAAAATAATTCAAGTCGCATTGTTACACCTTATTATATTTTTTTAGATGATCATAAAGTGTCCGCGGACTAACGTGTAACAGACGGGCAATTTCTGTTTTGGGGGTGCCGATTAAATAGAGCCGTTCAACCTCCTCTTCCTTATTATCTAGCAAGCGAGACTTATTTTTACTGCCAACGGGACGACCCAATTTTTTACCTCCTGCTTTAATGCGCGCCAAAGCTTCTTTTGTGCGTTGACTGATTAAATTTCTTTCAATTTCTGCGGATAACGAAAAGGCAAATGCCAAAACCTTGCTTTGGATATCAGTTCCCAAACGGTAATTATCTTTGATTGTCCAAACCTGAGCCTCTTTTTGCATACAAATATTTAAAATGGTCATAATTTGAAATAAATTTCTGCCAAGTCTGGATATTTCAGAACAAATCAGAATGTCGTCTTTCTTTAATAATTTTAAAACACGATTTAATTTCCGTTTTTTGAAATCTGTTGCTCCGCTGATTGTTTCTGTTGTCCATAATGAAACATCTAATCCTTCTTTTTTGCAAAAATTTTTGATTTCAAATTCTTGGTTTTTTGCTGTTTGTTTGTCTGTGCTGACACGAATATAGCCGTAAATCATCGCTCCTTCCTTTTAAATAAAAAATAAACTTACAGGACATAAAATTTTATGTCCGAACAAGTAAGAAATGTGGATGAATTTTTAAAAAAGCTACCTTTTGTATTAAAATTATTTGTTTCTGCCTAAATCTTTTAACTTTTCAAGTTCAAAAACCTTATATTGCACTTTAGGATGTGCTAAAACAGGTATCGGTTTTTCAAACAAGGTGATTTGCCAATTAGGATTCGTCGTTTTTTTTAATTTTCCCTTTTTATCAAACAAATGGCAAAGCAAACCATTAGAGGTAACGGCCCGATAAGGTTTAGATGTTTGTTTATCAGGCTCAGCTTTTATATCAAACTCTGCCGGTGCTTTTTTATCCGGATCAAAACTAGCGGTAATGTGCCATATTCCGCCATCGGTCGGTCTGATAACAGAACCGTCAACTGCGACAATAAATGCTTGTATACCATTATTATCGTCTGCTAAACCAATCACATAAATTGATTGTACGGGTTTAGGTGGTTTAGCGTACATATCGCCCAGTTCAACGGTAATATGATCATAGCGAACGGCGGGATATTTAGGGGGAAACTTATCCATTAACTCCAATTTTGATTTTTTATCTAACTCGTAACAAATGGTACTCATTTTTTAACAACCATTCTTATTTTAAAAAGTTAATAAAATCTGATTCGTTTAACTCATATCTTATAGAACCTGTTTTTCTGTTTTTATATTTTTTTGAAACACAGGCCGAGTCGCTAATCGGTTTAAATCCCAATTTTTCATAAACCGCTAATGCTATGTCATTTTTTTTAGCCACATTTACTTGTACTGTTTTATACAAATGCGTTGCAAACAAGTCATTGATTAAAAGGCTTAAAAACTTTTTACCATACCCTTTATTATGAAAAGCAGAATTACAGATTTTTATTCCTATTTCTGCACAAAAATCCTCTTTTTTACGATAGTGCATTTCACCAACCGGTATATCATTTATATCCATAATAAAATGACAAGTTGTATCTGAATCTTTTTTTATCAAAGCTACAACTTTTTCAATCGGTACACCAATGCCATTTGGATAACCGGCATGAGCCATTACTTCACCATCATTCCACCAGGATACTAATTGCAGAGCATCCTCTACTTGTGCTTTTCTAAGTGTTAAATTCTCAAATTGCAACATTATTTGTCATCTCACCTTTATAAATAATTTTTATGTTAAGGCATCATAATATTAAATCTTAACAAATGCAATATTTATACCGTTTTATTTTTAAAATAAACAATAAAAAAGGAGTTGTTTTTTCTACAACTCCTTTTTTATCTGGTTTTTAGTTCCAGATAATTTCACCGATATAATCTTTCTTTTTGACATCCTCGGTACGAATCAAAAGTCGTTCATGCTTTTGATTTGGTCTGGAATAATTGGTGTATAAATCCAGATATAAAGTTGTCTCTCCGGCCAGATTTTGCCTGTGATTGGCAAAGTTATTTGTTTTAATAACATATTTACCATCATCAGCCTCTTTTAGCATAAATTCTTCCGGTCCAAAACCGCCTGTAAAGTCAGAAGGATAACGCCCACCCATTTCTGTTTGTTTGTGAGCGTAATAGCACTCCTCATTCCAAGCATCCATGTCTTTGGTATCAATATCTTTATGAAGTGTCAAAAGATTATTCATTTCAACAAAAACAATTTGATTGATTTGTTCATTTTTTTATTTTGTTGCTTTCATGGCAGATAAAATGGTTGTTGCCATTTGAGTTGTTTGTGTATCAATACCTAAATGCTCCATAGCTAAGGATTTAATACAGGCGTTTGAAATTGTTTTTGCTGTTGAACTAACACCATTAGTATACAAAGACCCGTCTGTTAATGATTGTGTTGCTTGCTCTGTTAAACAAATGCGTAACTTGCCCATTGTTGTCAAATTAGCCGTATCCGTTCCGGATGTGGCACAGGCAGAAACAAATAAGCAAGCTCCTAATAAAAATAATGTATTTTTTTTCATTTTTCACCTCTCTTCGGTATATAGATTTATTCTATTTTAATATTTAAGTCAATAAAAAAAGAGGGGCTTTTGCTCCTCTTTTTTTACACAAGAAAAACTAAACTTATTCTTAATCTTTTTTGCTTTTTAAAAAGTCGTAGACTTGTTTAATGGCTTTTGAGCGATGAGAAATGCTGTTTTTTGTTTCAGCATCAATATGACCTAATGTTACATCAAAACCATCAGGAATAAACATCGGATCATAGCCAAAACCGTTTGTGCCAGAGGGCTCTTTGGCAATTTCGCCATGCATGTATCCTTTAAAAACATGATAATTTGTTTCACTATAAGCCAAAACCATAACACTAGTATAATAAGCTTTACGGGATTTATCCTTCAATGCATTGATGATATATTTAAATGTTTCGGTATATCCGCCATGTTCCGCAGCAAATCTGGCAGAATAAATGCCGGGGGCCCCGTTTAATCCCTCTATAGAAAGACCGGCATCTTCTGCTAAAACAGGCTTTCCCAACGCTTTAACACCGGCCAAGGCTTTAATAAGGGCATTTTCTTCAAATGTTTTTCCTGTCTCTTCTACATCAGGCAAACCACAGTCATCCCCACCCAAAATTTTGATATTTAAAGGGGCTAAAATTTCGCTGACCTCTTCTATTTTGTGAGCATTATGTGTTGCAAAAATAATGGTATCTTGCATTATGCTGCTCCTAGAACTTCTTTTTGTTTTTTGATGAGTTCTGCCGTACCTTTTTGGGCTAATTGCATCAATTCCATAAATTCTTCAGGAGAAAATGCTTCATGTTCAGCAGTTCCTTGAATTTCAATTAGGGTGTTTTTATCCGTCATAACAAAATTAGAATCCGTTCCGGCGTTTGAATCTTCCACATAATCTAAATCCAACACTGGAATACCTTGGTATACTCCACATGAAACGGCGGCAACAAATTGAGTAATCGGCATTTCCTTAATTTTACCTTGTTTTACAAGCTTTTGACAGGCTAAATAAAGAGCTACAAAGCCACCGGTAACTGAGGCAGTTCTTGTTCCGCCATCTGCTTGAATAACATCACAGTCTATTTTGATGTTGATATTTTCAATTTTACGCAAATCAATAGCGGCTCTTAATGCTCTGCCGATTAGACGTTGAATTTCTTGTGTTCTGCCTGATTGGCCTTTTTTAGCTTCTCTATCTGTTCTGGTGCCTGTTGCACGTGGCAACATACCATACTCAGCCGTAACCCAACCTTGTCCCATATTTTTAAGCCAAGAAGGTACCTTTTCTTCTACCGTTGCCGTACAAATAACTTTTGTATCACCGGCCGTAATCAAACAAGATCCCTCGGCATGTTTATTAACGTTAATTTCAAGTTCTATATTTCTTAATTGATTGGCTTGTCGTCCTGATGGTCTTTGCATTTGTAAACTCCTTTGATAAATTATTTTGTGTGAGTATATTCTTTTTTATATAGGCAATCAAGCCCTTTTTTAAAAAGAATCGTCTTTCCCCTCTTGATTTTTAAGCAAAAAACATCTACATATACATATATTCGTTTTTTATAGTAAAGATATGGAGCTCTTATTGATGAATAAAAAAAACAAACAGGCAAAAGAAGAAATGCAATCCACTTTAAAAGAGGCTGCCACAAAAATTGAAGAACCCGCCGTTCAAACAAAAGAAGAAATATCTGAGGACGGTGCACAAACAGACGTTGCTCTTGCAGAAGAAGTTTTAAAATGGAAAGACATTGCATTAAGATCTCAGGCCGAAATGGAAAATTTAAGAAAAAGAACACAAATTGATATTGAAAAAGCCCATAAATACGCTATTGTTTCTTTTGCAAAAGAACTGTTAAATGTTGCCGATTGTTTAAATGGTGCGATTTCTCATGCTGAAAAAGGTATTGAAAAATTAAAACAGGACGGTAATGAAGAATGTGTTACTTTTTTAAAAAATTTACTTACCGGTGTTCAAATGACAGAAAAACAACTTTCCACAGCTTTTGAGCATAATGGGATACAAAAAATGCCGGCATTAGGCGTTATTTTTGACCCTAATTTACACAAAGTTATTCAAGAAATTGAAGATGATACAAAAGAGGCGGGAACCATTGTTCAGGAATTGCAAACAGGATACACTATTTCAGGGGATAGAGTATTAAGAGAAGCCATGGTTATTGTTTCAAAATAACCCAAACTGGATTTTTAAAAGAGTGTGCATTGTTATAGATGCACATTTTTTTATTTTTTATAATAAAAACAAAGAAAAAGCTTGCTTATTGTAAAAAAAAAAGTATACTTTTTCTGAATTTGTGAATTTTTTATGACGGAGGATCTATGGCAGATATTACAGAAGAACAAAAAACCGTTGTGGATAAAATTGTTGCGAAAGTTAAAAAAGCACAAGCTGAGTTTGCAACTTTTTCTCAAGAACAGGTTGATAAAATTTTTAAAGCAGCTTCAGTTG
>CALCTR010000080.1 GCA_937906925.1 uncultured Alphaproteobacteria bacterium | reverse complement strand
AGCCACTCCAATGGTACAATTCGTTACTAAAGTCCAAACCTCCATCTCTTTTATTTGTTTTTCCATTTTGGCTTCATTTTGTATGTCAATGCCCATAAGTTTGAAATTCGCAATATCCATCTCTCTTATTTTGTTTTCTATTTTGTTTTCTTCTTGCATGGCAACTCCTTTTGAAAATTCCCTGATATTCTAGTATATGTTGCCGGATTTGTCAATTAAATTTGGCTTTTATAAAAACAATTTAATTTTTAACGAAACACTATCAGTTACATCAAGCATACAATCGCCTCCGATGGGAAAGATAATTAACGGGTTGGTATGCCCAAAATCAACACCTGCAATAACAGGTATGTTATTTAATATCGGTTTGGTAGACAAGATGGATTTTAGTTTGTTAAAATCCATATTACTGTTTGAAGTAAATCGTCCTAAAACAAGTGCCTTAATTTTATCACTGTTTTTTTGTTGCAAAAGCGACATCAGGTCGCGGTCAAACTCTTCCGGTACAAACTCACCGACCATGCCGTCATATTCTATAAATAAGATTTTGTCGGTTAAATCGGGCCAATATCTAGTTCCTTGTAACAAGGTTAAAGTCGGTAAATTGCCACCGATGATTTTGCCTTTGGCTGAGCCTTGATTGATAATTTGGTATCCCTCATTTTTTGTGGTATGATTCTTTTTATCTCCGTAAAAGGGGCTTGGTTTTACATCAAGCCAGCAATCCGATTGATTTAAAAAAGCTTCCAACCATGACAGCGTATATTCAGAATCTAAATTTTTAAGCAAAGTTGTAAAATGCGGACCATGATAAGTTATCACCCCCGTTTGGGCATAAATAGCATTTAAAAGAGCTGTTGTATCTGATTGGCCCAAAAACGGTTTCGGATTTTTTTTTATTAAATTATAATCAATATAATCAAGGAGTTGATTGCTGTTTGAACCGCCACTGGCTGCTTGAATGAATTGAACGGTGTTATCTTTAAAAGCCTCATGAATGTCGCTGAGGCGAGAGGCGATTTTGGAAGAATAAAAGGCATCTGTCTCATCTGTATGAGCACCATAGGAAACGGTTGTATTAAATCGGTGAAATATCTCTTTCACTTGTTCTTTATCTGACAGGGATTTGTTTGCTATACTACCGGATGGGGCTACAATACGTATATTTTTTGTCATGAAATCTCCCAAGAAGTGTCTTTTTTATATCTTTTTAAAATATAATACTTTTATGAATAGTTGTAAAGCAATTTTTATGAGCGGTTTTTAAAAATTGATTGCAAATAAAGGTATTTTATGATATTATCTCATTATATTTAATAAGCTAGACAAAGGTGGTTGTATGAAAAAAACAGTAACAATTGTAACCTCTAATAAGGG
>CALCTR010000079.1 GCA_937906925.1 uncultured Alphaproteobacteria bacterium | reverse complement strand
AAACAACACCTTTGTTTCCATGGCGACCGGACATTTTATCACCCGGTTGCAATTTACGTTTTGTAGCGATAAAGACTTTAACCTTTTTAAGTTCACCAGCCATCATTTCATCACCGCGTTGTAATTTTTCAACCCGATTTTCAAATTTTTCTTGAAGTTCTTTTTCGGCCTGATTGAGTGTTTCAATCAACTCTTCAATTTGTGTCATTACAACATCATCAACAATGCTGATTTTACGTAAATTGTAATTAGCAATAGTTGCAAGATTTTCTTCAGTCAAAACTGTACCTGACTTAAATCCTTCAGCTTTTGCAACTTTTTGTCCGATAAGTAAGGCACGAATACGATTGTAGAAAGAGCCTTGTAAAATAGCTTTTTCATCATCTCTATCTTTTGCCAAACGGCTGATTTCAGCCTGTTCAATAGCTAAAGCACGTTCGTCTTTTTCAATACCACGACGCGTAAAGACTCTAACATCAATAACCGTACCAAAAACTCCCGGAGGAACACGCAATGAAGAATCACGAACATCAGCAGCTTTTTCACCAAAGATTGTTCTTAACAATTTTTCTTCCGGTGTCATAATCGTTTCACCTTTTGGTGTTACCTTACCGACCAAAATATCGCCGGCTTTAACCTCTGCACCGATGTAAACAATGCCCGTTTCATCCAAATTCTTCAACCCTTCTTCACCAACATTTGGAATATCACGAGTAATTTCTTCTTGACCCAACTTCGTATCGCGAGCAACAACTTCAAACTCTTCCAAATGGATAGAAGTGAAAACATCATCACGAGCAATTCTCTCTGAAATCAAGATAGAGTCTTCGTAGTTGTAACCATTCCAAGGCATAAAGGCAACAAAGACATTGCGTCCTAAAGCCAATTCACCTAATTGCGTACAAGGACCATCGGCAATAATATCACCTTTTTGTACAACCTCACCTGTTTTAACTAATGGCTGCTGAGTCATACAAGTACCTTGATTGGAGCGTTGGAATTTTGCCAATGTATAAATATCAACGCCGGCACTTGTTGTTGTTAATTCATCTGTCGCCTGAATAACAATACGACCAGAATCAACCTGTGTTACAATACCGGAACGTTTTGCTGTAATAGCTGCTTTTGAATCTTTAGCAACAACACCTTCCATACCGGTACCAACAAGCGGAGCTTCCACCTTCAACAAAGGAACACCTTGCTTCTGCATGTTAGATCCCATCAATGCACGGTTAGCGTCATCATTCTCCAAGAAAGGAATAAGGGAAGCGGCAACGGAAACAACTTGTTTCGGTGAAACGTCAATCATATTGATTTCATCCGGTCTTGCCTGCAAAACTTCACCGGCACGACGAGAAGTTACCAATTCTTCTGCAAATTCACCTTTTTCATTTAATTTAGCATTTGCTTGTGCAATGGTGTATTTTGCCTCTTCCATAGCCGAAAGGTAAACAACTTCATCTGTTACCTTGCCATCAACAACTTTACGGTACGGACTTTCAATAAATCCGTATTTATTGATTTTTGCATAACTAGCCAAAGAGTTAATCAAACCAATATTTTGACCTTCCGGAGATTCAATCGGGCAAATACGTCCATAGTGTGTCGGATGAACGTCGCGAACTTCCATACCGGCACGATCTCGCGTTAGACCACCCGGGCCTAATGCTGATAAACGGCGTTTATGTGTAATCTCCGACAACGGATTGTTTTGATCCATAAATTGTGATAATTGTGAAGAAGCAAAGAACTCTCTAACCGCAGCAGAAAGTGGTTTTGCATTAATCAAATCATATGGCATAACAGAATCTATTTCACTAGAAGTCATTCTTTCACGAATCATTCTTTCCATTCTGAGTAAGCCCAAACGATATTGGTTTTCCATCAATTCACCGACTGAACGCACACGACGGTTGCCAAGATTATCAATATCGTCAATCTGACCCTTGCCGTCTTTTAATTCAACAAGAGTTTTTAAAATTTTTAAAATATCTTCTTTTCTTAAAACGCGAACAGAATCGGGAACTTCCTCTAAATCAATTCCCAATCTTAAATTCATTTTAACACGTCCGACTGCTGATAAATCGTAACGCTCTAAATCAAAAAACATGCTACGGAATAAAGCATCAGCCGTTTCTACAACCGGTAATTCACCCGGACGCATAATTTTGTATATGTCAATTAAAGATTCTTCCCGTGTTGTATTTTTGTCCGCAACCAATGTATTACGAATATAAGGACCAACGTTTACGTAGTCAATATGTAACACTGGAATTTCTTTAATTTTCAGTTCATTTAATTTGGCAATATCATCTTCTGTGATTTCATCACCGGCCTCCATAACAACTTCGCCTGTTTTTTCATCAACAAAATCAACAGCAGCAAAGCGACCGACTAATTCATCAACGCTGACAATATATTCTTCTAACCCCTCTTTTTTAAGCTTGTTTGCTTTACCTAAATTAATCTTTTCACCGGCAGTCATAACAACTTCGCCTGTTTTGGCATTAATTAAATCATGCGTTAGCTTAACACCTTTCATTTGTGCCGGAACAAATGCTGTTTTCCAACCTTTTTTCTCCTTTTTAAAGAGAGTTTTTTCATAAAAATAATTTAAAATTTCTTCTTTGCTCATACCAAAGACTTCATCGTTGTCAATGGCTTTGCCTTCAGCAGCCAATTCAGCTCTACGAGCTATTGTTTCCTCACTATCCAAGGCATATAACAAAGATGAAACGGGTAATTTACGACGACGGTCAATCCGAACATATACCAAATCTTTAGCATCAAATTCAAAATCAATCCATGACCCTCTATACGGAATAATGCGAGCAGCAAACAAATATTTGCCGGAAGAATGTGTCTCGCCATTGTCATGATCAAAGAAAACACCCGGTGAACGATGCATTTGAGAAACAACAACACGTTCCGTTCCATTGACAATAAAGGTACCCTTATCAGTCATTAACGGTAAATCACCCATGTAAACATCTTGTTCTTTGATATCACGAATGGAGCGAGTACCTGTTGTGGCGTCTACATCCCAAACCACCAAACGTAATGTTGCACGAACCGGTGCTGAGTATGTTAAGCTGCGTTTTAAACATTCATCAACATCAAATTTAGGTGTATCTAATTCGTATTTGATAAATTCCAAATCTCCACGACCCGCAAAATCATGAATTGGAAAAACAGACTTAAAAACTTCTTGCAAGCCCGTATCAGTTCTTTTATCAACAGGAACACCCCATTGCAAAAACTCTTTGTAAGAACTTGTCTGAACGTCAATAAGATTTGGCATCTCAACGACAGCGTTAATTTTACCAAAATTCTTACGCACTCTTCTACGATTGATTTCGGATTTTATCATATGTTCTATTCCCCATTATCTAATAAAAATTTTTCCGATTAACAGAATCGGAACCGATCTACTCAAGACCTGTCCATTTTATAAC
>CALCTR010000078.1 GCA_937906925.1 uncultured Alphaproteobacteria bacterium | reverse complement strand
AGAGAACAACAATGGCGTCAATGTCTGATAAATTAGCATCAAATATGGATTTTTCTGCTTTTTCAAAGGCAAAAGATCTGCAAAAGCGGTTGTTGTTCACCTTGTTTGCTTTGATTGTGTTTCGTTTGGGAACATATATTCCGTTTCCGGGAATCAACCCCACTGTTTTAACAGAGTTTTTCTCTGAGAACAGCGGGGGACTCCTGGGAATGTTTAACGCCTTTACGGGGGGTGCGTTATCCCGTATGTCCATTTTGGCATTAAATATTATGCCATATATTTCTGCCTCCATTATTATTCAGTTGGCAGCCAGTGTTTTGCCATCATTGATGGCTCTTAAAAAAGAGGGTGAATCGGGTTTTAGAAAAATCAATCAATATACCCGTTATTTAACAGTTTTAATCACAGTTGTTCAGGCATTTTTTATGGCTCGTGCACTTGAAAATGCTAATGCGGTTATTATGCCGTCTCATTTTATGTTTGAATTATCAACCGTTGTATCCTTGTTAGGCGGTACAATGTTTGTTGTTTGGTTAGGAGAGCAAATCACTGCTCGGGGTGTCGGTAATGGTGCCTCTTTAATTATTATGACCGGTATCGTTGCCGGTATTCCGGAAGCTTTAGTTCGTGTTTTTGAAGAAAATAGAGTAGGGGCTTTATCCACACCGTTATTACTCTTTTTGATGGTAATGACTTTTGCCATTATTTATATCGTTGTTTTTGTTGAAAGAGCACAACGCAGAATTCCTATTCAATATCCGAAACGTCAAATGGGTAACAGAATGATGCAAGGGGCTAATTCTCATCTGCCGTTAAAAATAAATCCGACAGGAGTTATGCCACCGATTTTTGCCAGTGCTTTGTTGGCAATCCCTGTTGCTATTGTACAGTTTACATCTAAAGAATCCACTTCTGATTTCGTAAATACATTGGCTGTTTCATTAAGTCATGGTAATGCATTATATTTGATTACGTTTGCCGCTCTTATTATGTTCTTTACGTTCTTTTATACAGGTATTCAGTCAAACCCGACCGAAACAGCCGAAAATTTAAAGAAGCAAGGTGGTTTTGTTGCCGGTATCAGACCGGGCAAAAATACAGCCGAATATTTGGATTATGTTATCACGCGTTTAACGGTATTGGGTGCGGTTTATTTAACACTTTTATGTGTTTTACCGGAATTTTTAATTTCAACTTTAGGAATTCCGTTTGTTTTGGGAGGAACAACGCTTTTGATTGTGGTTTCCGTTATTATGGAAACGGTTTCACAAATTCAGTCCCATTTGATTGCACATCGCTATGAAGGATTGATTAAAAAAGCAAAATTAAAAGGTCGTTTATAAAAAAATTAAGGGGATAAAAATGCAGACACCGAAAAGACATATTGTATTGATGGGTGCACCGGGAAGCGGAAAGGGAACGCAAGGTGCTATTTTAGCGGAGAAGCTGGGTATCAAGTCTTTTTCAATGGGGGATATTTTAAGAGGTGTTGCAAAAGGAGATTCAAAAGAGGCTCAGTCAATTAAAAAGTTAATTGATAAAGGGCGTATGGTTCCGAATAAATTGGCCGTTCGTTTGATGGAAAATGAGTTGCTAAAACCTGAGAACGCTGAAGGCTATATTTTAGACGGTTTTCCAAGAGAATTGCCTCAGGCAAAAGTATTGGATAAAGATTTAGCTTCACGCAAATATAAAAAGTTAAATATGGGCGTGGATTTGGTATTGCTTTTACAAGTGCCGGACGATTATGTAATTGACAGAATTATCGGGCGTTATCAATGTGCAAAATGTAAAGAGCTTTATCATGAAAAGTTTAAACAACCAAAACAGTTTGGCATTTGCGACTGTTGCGGGTGTAAAGAATTTACAAGGCGGGCTGACGATACCTATGAAACGGTTGTATCTAGACTCCGGACGTTCCGCTCTGTAACGGCTCCAGTTATACCTTACTACGAACAAAAGGGGCTCTTAGTGTGCGTTGATGGGACGGGACCCATTGACGTTGTTAGTGAAAAAATAAGAAAAATAGTAGGCTATTGAATTAAGGCTTGACACGAAACGAAAAATACTGTATAATTCCCACTCGTTTAAGTGTCTAGTCGGTTAGATTAGATGAAATAGTTATTATTTTTTATTAGGTTAATGGAGAAGTACCTTGGCACGTATTGCTGGTGTAAATATCCCGACATCTAAAATTGTTGTTATTGGTTTAACATATATTTATGGAATTGGTCGGAAAAAAGCTGAAGAAATTTGCAGCACTCTTAATATTGATTCACATAAACGTGTGAATGAATTGACAGACGAAGAAACATTAAAGATTCGCGAATTGATTGATAACAATTATCGCGTTGAAGGTGATTTGCGTCGTGAAGTTTCCTTAAACATCAAGAGATTGATGGATTTAGGCTGTTATCGCGGTCTGCGTCATCGTAAAGGGTTGCCTGTTCGCGGACAACGTACTCATACGAACGCTCGTACCCGCAAAGGTAAAGCAGTTGCCATTGCAGGTAAAAAGAAAGTAACGAAATAGTTTAGAAAGGATATTTTATGGCTGAAAAGAAAGTCGCAACGCGTACAAAAAATCGCGATAGAAAGAATATCTCTGTGGGCGTTGCTCATGTGAATTCTACATTTAATAATACAATGGTTACCATTACAGATACTCAAGGAAATACAATTTCTTGGTCATCTGCTGGTTTAAAAGGGTTTAAAGGTTCAAGAAAATCAACACCGTATGCCGCTCAAATGGCTGCTGATGATGCTGCCCGTAAGGCTGTTGAACATGGTTTGAAAACGATTGATGTTTTGGTTACAGGTCCGGGCTCAGGACGTGAATCAGCTCTTCGTGCATTTCAGGCTGTTGGTTTAGTTATCACATCAATTAAGGATATTACTTCTATCCCACATAACGGCTGTCGCGCTCGTAAACGCCGCAGAGTTTAATTGTTTTTTGTAAAAGAGCAACTTTTTTGCTCTTTTAAACACTTTTTGTGAAGGGAACCTTATTATGATTCAAAAAAACTGGCAAGATTTGATTAAACCGTCTAACCTCTCCGTGGATACACATGTTCCGGGATTTAAGGCAACGATGGTTGTTGAACCTTTAGAAAGAGGTTTTGGTACGACATTGGGAAATGCTTTGCGCCGTATCTTATTGTCTTCTTTGCAAGGCGGAGCGGTCAATGCAATTAAAATTGATGGTGTGTTACACGAGTTTTCATCCATTCCGGGTGTTCGTGAAGATGTTACAGAAATTATCTTAAATATTAAAGGGTTAGCTTTAAAAGTAGACTCCGATGTACCGCAACGCATTTATTTAAATGCTACAGGACCGATGGTTGTAACAGCTTCTCAAATTACAACAAATCAAAGCGTTGAAATTATGAATCCGGAAGCCGTTATCTGTACATTAGATGCGGGTGCTTCCATCAATATTGAAATGATGGTTTCAACCGGTAAAGGTTATGTTGTAGCCTCTCAAAACAGACCGGAAGATTGTCCGATTGGTTTAATTCCGATTGATTCAATCTATTCACCTGTTAAATCAGTTGTTTATAAAGTTGTTAACGCCCGCGTTGGTCAACAAACAGACTATGATAAACTTTATTTAACAGTTGAAACAAACGGTGTTGTTTCTCCGGAAGATGCCGTTGCTTTAGCAGCTCGCATTATGCAAGAACAGCTCAAATCATTCATCAATTTTGAAGAACCTGAAGAAACAACTTTAGAAGATAAGATTGCTGAATTACCGTTCAATAAAAACTTACTCTTAAAAGTTGATGAATTAGAATTGTCTGTTCGTTCTGCAAACTGCTTGAAAAATGACAACATCATCTACATTGGTGATTTGGTCCAAAAAACAGAATCTGAAATGCTCAGAACTCCGAACTTTGGTCGTAAATCATTAAATGAAATCAAAGAATTATTGGCCGGTATGGATTTGCATCTCGGTATGCAGGTTGAAGGTTGGCCACCAGAAGATTTAGAAGTCTTATCAGCTACGATTGATAACGACAACTAAGTTTTGTCAGAAAATCGCCGGAGCTGTTTCCGGCGTCTGACCTTTACATTGCCAGAGTTGGAGGTGTGGATGGTCAGTATGTATTATCAGCTTTGCGCGTCAAGGCTTTGTGATGAAGAAAGGAATGAAAAATGCGTCACGGATTTAAAAAAAGAACATTGAATAAAAAAGCAGCTCATCGCCGTTCAATGTTTGCAAATATGGCTGTTTCTTTAATTAAACATGAACAAATTAAAACAACATTGCCAAAAGCAAAAGAATTGCGCCCGATTATTGAAAAATTAATCACAAAAGGAAAGACAAACACATTGCACGTTCGTCGTCAGTTGATTTCTTTCTTGCGTGATGAAGCAATGACAGAAAAATTGTTGACTGTTTTAGCCCCGCGTTATCAATCTCGTCCGGGCGGTTATGTCCGTGTTTTAAAAGCCGGTTTCCGTTTTGGTGACTGTGCTCCGATGGGTATCATTGAACTCGTTGACAGAGATGTTACAGCTAAGGGTAAAGACTCCGGTCAAGTTGTTGAAGTTGCTGCTGAAGAAGTAAAAGAAGAAAAAGCTCCTAAAGCTACAAAAGCTAAAGCTGCAAAAGCTCCAAAGGCTGAAAAAGAAGAAAAAGCCCCTAAAGCTAAAAAAACAACTAAAAAAGCAGTTAAAGAAGAAACAGCTGAATAATAGACTATTTCTTACTTAAACAGAAAAATCCCGTTCTTTTAGAGCGGGATTTTTTGTTGGAACGAGGCATTGTTTTTGGTTGAAATGGCGGTTATGGGGTGCGCTGGTGGGCGAGAGGTGTGAGGTTTTTAACGTGTATCGGTACACGTTTTAAAGCTATGCGGGTGCAGGTGGGTGTGGTGCGTGTGGCGTTTTTTTGGCACGTGGACGGAGGGAACTGCGGTGCATGAGGCATTTTTTTTGCTTTAAAGGACGGTTTCTCGGGGTGGTTATGAGGTATGCAGGTGGGTGTGGTGCATGGGTCGTTTGGGCGTGTGGACGGAGGAAACTTCTTTTAGAGATCCCAGGATGCAAGATACAATGACGCTTTTTGATGATTTTGTGAAAAATAAGGTAACAAATCCATACGGCGAGAAAAAAGGGTATATGGTGTTGAATATTGGATATCGGAATGCGATTGACCACTATGAAAATATTGCAACTGCTTGGCTTAGTATTATCTCTTTAGGAACGCTCAATCTTTTAGGTTTCCCATTTGGTGTAGATGAGGATGAAATGAAGATTTCAGTTGAAATTTTAAATAGCAAGAAAGAGCTTGTCAAACGATATACATCGGTGCAATCTGATACAGAGTGGGCTGCAGCCTACTGGGGGTACAATGTTCCTAAAATAAGCAGAAAAATCACGATTGAGAATGTCAAAAATGCGTTAGAAGAGATTGCAAAACAAATTTCAAATGACACGTATGAAATTAACAAAAAATTGCAATAACAATTTGATAAAAAATACACGCATTTGACACATTAAAATTAAAATGATACAATCAAATCCAACAAGAGATTAATTTTCTCTTACTAAGTTAATTAACTTAATTTAAATGACTCTTTTTAGGGTCATTTTTTTATTATTAAAAGGAGAAATAGATGATTTTTGATTTATATAAAGCCCACAAAATAATGCAAAGTAAACGATATGGGATAGCTGGAAAATTGCTGAGATTACATAGATTAGGTCTGCCTTACAAAAAGGTCTATCGTTTTTTTGATACTTATTTAGAAATGTATCCGGACACCCCTTTTAAAGAATATAAACAAAACAACGAGGATAAAGATTAAAAATCGCTGCATATGACAGCAGATTTTTAGGTGATGTCCACTTAAAAAAATGAAAAAGATAATATCCTGATAGACATTTATGAAAAATAGTATCAAAATACATATACATTTTTGATTCAAAAGGATAACTACCATGACTTTATTAGAATTTTTAAAAGCATTGTTTAATTCTGAGCCGTTAAAAGAAAAAGAGATACAGCCAAAATCTTACAAAGAAAATGACGCATCTCTTGATGAGGAGGAAGAAGTTGTGGCAATGGAAATGGCTGATGAGGAAGAAGAATTTTTTATGTGAGGCCTCTGTTATTTGGATTTGGTAACTTATAAATTTTGAAGCATAAAAAAATATTTGATTCAACTGTTTGAAAAATAATGAGAAATATTTTTTAATAAAAAAAGTGTTTTTTTAGGTGTTGACAGGTATCAAAATATCCGATAGTATGCCGGTTTTTCCATTGTAACAAAAAGGGGTAAATATGGGAGAATTGGGTCATTTTAATGACGGATTATTACATAAGATAGCAGATGGTTCAGATATTGAACCGCTGTTAAAAGCGGGGGCAAATCCAAATCAGTTATTGATGGATGGTTTTAATTCCACTCCGGTACATATAGCGGCTCAAACGGCTAATAAAAAGGCCTTATGCCTGTTGATTAGATATCATGCTGATGTGAATGTCGTGTCAAAGGGAGGGTATACCCCGTTGATGCGTGCAATGAAAAAAGGGGATGTAGAAACGGTACATCTGTTGTTGGAGGCCGGGGCTTATATCAATGCAAAAGATGATCAAGATAGAACGGTTCTTTGGTGGGCGGCGTTTTATGGGCAATCTATGTTGATACCGCTTTTAAAAGATAAAAAAGCCGTTATAAACGGAGCTGACCTTTCAGAAAAATTAACGGCTTTAATGGTTGCTTGTAAATATGCTGATTCAAAAACGGTCAACGCTCTTATCTCTGCCGGTGCAGATGTTAATCAAGTTTCTGCCTATGGCTATAGTGCGTTAACGTTTGCTATATTAAATGAAAATAAAAATGAGGGGCTTAAAATTGCGAAAATACTTATTTTAGCAGGTGCGGATATTCATTCAAAACAAAATGGCAGTGTTAAAAGTTTAGCTCCTTGTCCGCTTGTTATGGCGACAATTCAGCGTCATATTCCGATTTTAAAGCTATTGTTACTCTATCAGGCAAAAGGAATTAGAGAAGCCTTTTTATACGCTAAAAAAGCTGATTCCAAAGAGGTGTTGGCTGTTTTTGCTACTTGTCAAAAAGTAAAAGAATTATCTTTTAAAATAAGTGAGATTCCGCAAATAATATTTCCATCAAAAAACAACTGTTATTGTATCAAACGACAAAAAATCATCGGAGAAAAGGCTCCAAAAAAGGCAAATTAAACCATCGGTGAATTATCACATAAAGAATAAGGTTTTAAGTAATAATATAATCAAAATTAATGGCCCGACAAAGCGTAAAATATTTTTCATATAACTAAACGCTGTTGGGGTCATAGATTTGTCAAAATGCGATTTAAGGGATAGATATATTGTGTCAAAGGATATCCAGCCGATAAATATGCAGATAATAAAGACAGAAAGTAACAGCATGGTGTTTGTGATACTATCCGTTAAAGAAAACATATTTTTGTTAAATAAGGTAAAGTTTGCGTGATCTGTGGCTGAAAATAAGACCAATGCCACGACTAAAAAGTTAAGGCCTCCAACAATAAAAAAGGCGATTCCACGAGAAAGAGGTAATTTTTGCGATAATAACCTAACCAACGGTTCGTATAAGGAAATCAATGTTGTAAAGGCTGCAAGGAAAAATATACCATAGAATAAAAACATCAAAAACGATCCACCAATCATTTGTCCGAATGCAACCGGTAGAGAAATAAAGGTTAAGGCTGACCCAGCTGTTTTAGGAATATCAAAAGCGGTTGAAACAGCTAAGACAAATACGGCTGAGAGCAAGGAACAGATACAGTCTAAAGCAACGATGTATTTTGTAGCGGAAATAAGGTTGATGTTAAATGAGGCATAAGAGCCGTAAATATAGGCAACGCCCATGCCGAGCGATAAGGAGTAAATAACCTGTTCAATAACAACCAGTATCACATTTAAAAACCGCAAACCGTCAAATCCATCCGGTGAGATTCCAACGGCAATCCAATCCGGCCGTACCACACTTAAAGCTCCATCAATAGCCCCTGTTTGGGATAATGACCATAAAATAAGGTAGGTTAATATAAAAATTAAAGAGGGAATAAAAATAGCAGAAAGTCTCTCTAAAGCTTTTACGGATGCATTACGTAAAAAGAAGTATGCCAGTACAATACACACAAAACTCCAAAAAAGTTGCATTTCAAAATTTTGTGTTAAGGAATAAAATGTTTCATGTGTAATGGATATGGAGGATACATCCGTAAAATACAAAAAGTTCTGAACGCAATAAAATAAAATCCACCCAATAACGATAACATAAATAATATTCATTAAAAAGGCACATAAAAGCGGGATAGTGCTGATAAGGCCTTGCCACACCTTCGGATAAGGAGCCATTTCTCGTTTAGCGATATTTTCGGCACCGTCCCAAAAATCTTTTCGGATTGTCTTGCCGTATGAAAGTTCTCCTAACAATAAAAAATAACCGACACCGAAAAGCATTAAAAGATAAAGTGCAACAAAGATACCACCACCGTAATTGCTAACCAGATATGGAAATCGCCATATGTTACCAAGACCGATAATAATACCCGCCATTGTTAAAACAAAACTTTTTTGTGATGAAAATTGTGTTAACATAAATCCCTCTTTTTGTTTATTTATGTACCTATAGTGAATGATAAAAAACAAAAATGCAATAAAAAAAGAGATTAAGCATTGCATAAAAATTAATTTTTTTGTATCGTTGAAACAAAGGATAAGAAAATGAAAAAATTTATATATGCTTTTTTGACGATTTTGGTTTTAAGTGGTATAGGGGTATATAGATATACACAATCAGAGACGGATAGGTTGTATCCTGAAAAACCGATACATATTTTTTATGAGGGGTTGGCAACGATGCCGGCTTTGATAGGAATAATAGATATGATTCAGCTCCCTCAAGAGGAGATAAAAGTGTTTGCTTGGCATCGGTTTCCTAATAGAAAAGATTTGGTTGATTTAAGCCAGATAAGTGCAACGGAAATACAAACTGAAAATAAAGAGGGTTATGTCCTTGTTAATGGTCATAAATTTATTGGCGAGATTAAACAAATTTTAGATAAAAATCCTAAGTCCCCTGTTATTGTATATACAAATTTGAATAATTATAAGTATTTTTTTGATAGTTTTTTACCGGTTGTTGATAGAAAACGCATCAAACATATCCATTTATATGAGGATGGGATGGGTGAATTGCTCTCTTTTTATCATGCTTTTTATGATTTTGGTTATACTCGACAAGATATTAAGGATTTAGAAAATTATTATTATTCCTCTGAAAAAGAAAAACGAGTACCTGATTGTGCCAAATATATGTTGCATGAGTTATTTGATTTGACGTACCATTTTTATGGTGTCAATGAGGTAAAAGGGCATCCTGCTTTAGATAAATTTTTTACTTTTATTAAAGATAAGAGGATAAAAGATATTGATTTTAAAGAAATTGCAAACACCATGACGATAGAACAAAAAGAAATCTTTTTTAAATTGATGGATTTTGATGTTAAATATTATGAAAATTTGTTTAAGAATAATAAAATATTTATATTTTTTGGCGGGATGCATTTTACTCCTTCGCATGATAAATATCATGCCGAAATCGGGTATTTAAAATGGTTAAAAAAGGCTTATCCTGATCATAAATTTTTGTTTAAACCGCATCCCTCTTATTCTTCTTATGATGGAAAAAAAGACCTTTTGAATTATTTTCCGGATATGGAGATAATAAATCCGCAGTTGCCGTATCAAGTTTTTACGTTAGCTGGGTTGGAAGCGGATAAATATGCCGGATCGGCTTCTTCATTATTTTATGATTTACCACAAGAAAAAATTGTGGGCTACTTTCCGCATGAGGGCTACATAAAAGGGTTGGCAGAGTTTAGAAATATCAAAGACAAAGCTTGGGATATCGCTGATTTTGTTCCACAAGAGCCGTATTTTTGGGATGCCAAAATAATTAAGTCCGGTGGAGAAGATTATCTTATTTTTGTAAATAAAACGAATGCTTATCTTTGGTATGAAAAAAAACGGTATGGATATAAAATTGTAGAGAATAATTTAAAGTTGTATGAGCGTGGGCTGCATTATCAAGAATATACAAAAAAAGACGGTGTATACCACTTTGTTTCCGGTATGAATGAATATCGGTTGCGTCATCCTGACTGGTCAGATACGCTTGTTGAAAAAAAAGATGGAAAGTGGTGTCGCTTAAATGATGATTGTGGCAAAGTTGTAAAAAAAGAGAAAATGCTTGAAGTTTGTTGGGATAAATGGGGCTGTGAAACATTTATCAAACAAAAAGATGGCTCATATCTTTTTGAAAAAAAATGAAGAATAATCCTTGAAAAATAATATAAAATATTTTTTTTCTTAACAATTTTCATTTTATGTGGTATTCTGTAAGAAGAGACCTAAAAAGGGGAGGCGTAAAATGGAAAATGAATCGCAAATAGCTCGTCCATTATCTGATGCGGAACAAAACATCATTCGTGATGAGTTTATGTTGGGGCAGAATGCTTTTTCACTTGAAACGGAGCTGTTAAACCGACCGGAATATAAAGAACAGCACGATTTAATAGCACAATTTCAACGCCTTTTTGAAACAGAATTAAAGGAGATGATAAACTCCTTAACGGTTGATAAAATTGATGGATTTTCCACGTTTAGTGAAACAGAACAAAAAATTTACAAAGCTGTTATAGACGATATTAAAACAAAGGATTTTTTAATCCATTATCAGGATAGGGATATGATAAATGCGTGGTGTTATCCCCAAACCTTTGCCGATAAGTTTCCTATTGCTATAAGTGGCGGGCTTTTTAATATATGTCAAAATAAGGCGGAGCTTTTGGGGATATTAGGTCATGAAATCGGGCATGCTATTCATAAAATAGCATATGAGAGAATTAAAGAAGCTCGCCGTTTGGATCCTGAAAATCCTGATCTGGCTGAGGCAAAAACAAATAATACACAAAAAGAAGAAACTACCTGTGATTTATTGGCGATGGCCATGCTAAATTCAATCAACTGTTCGGGGCAGCATTATAGAAATATTTTGGAGAGAATATATCAATTAGGGACAGAGGCTCCTAGCAAAGTTAGAATATATGATGTACATACATCTCGTGAGGCTAGACTAAAAGCTATAGAAATGTATATTGGTGGAAAAGAACAAGGAGCTAAAGATTTAACAGATGGGGGCCCTTTGGTAGATAAGGAACATCCGCATCCAAAATTAAAAGAGGAGCTTTCTAATCTAACTGTTGAAATTTATAACAAATTTGCTCCTGAGGAGATGAGCTTATGGGATTTTTTGGCCAAATTAAAAGGTGAAGAAAGGGCCTTAAACGGTTCAATCAATTTAAGTCAAATGTCTATGTCTCATGAAAGTGTTTGGGATGTTGATAAGATACACCTTTTTTTAAGTGAAAAAGGAGCTTATGTACAACTATCACCCACGGATAAAGAGGCAACAGCTTTTGTTTTAAACCCATTCTTTCTCAGATTGTTTTGTGAAAAAACAAAAAAAGCAGAATATCAGGATTATAGAACAAATCTAAAAGATGTTTGGGCTAAATTGGATGCATTATATGGTTCGGGTGATTTACGCCACGATATGTATAAACTCCATTTGGGAATAGCGGGACAACTGATTCAAAGTTATGTATTGGATACGACTTTTGACCGACAAAATGGGAATAAAGACACTGATTATCAGAAAATGCTGGATTCTTATTTTGCAAATGAAGCTGAAAAAGAAGAATTTTTGCCGGATGAGATAAAAAGTGTTCGCTCGCAGTTTAAGGGATTTTTACTAAATCCGGATACATTAACGCTTGATAAATTGTTGGTTGCAAAAACCCCTGACTCTAATCTTACGCCCGACTCTAAAGCGACGTATGACTATAGTCCTCAAATAAAAAATGTGATGACGCATTTGGATAATTGGCACGATATTAATTTAGATGGGATTTCAATAAGAAATGGCTCAAAAATGATACAGTCAGCCTCCTTATTATGGCCGGTCATTCCTTTTAAAGAGGGGGAAGAATGCCCATTATCTGATTTTATATCAAGAGCAAGGGGAGAAACTTGTTATCAACCGGCCAAATTATTGGCTGAAACTCTTAATGTTTATTCAGATGAGATGTTTTTGTTGGAAAAAGAACAGGGGGGTATTCGTTGCTATAGCCTTTCTCACATGGTGCATAATAACAAAGATGGACATTTTTTAATCAGTAATGAATTGATTGATAATTCAGACGTGAGAGAAGTTTTTCCGCAGGTGAATTGCTTTATCACACCTATATTGGTATCTGAAAGTGAAAGTACACGGTATTTATTTAATCTTTGTTATCATCCGGATACAAAAAAGTTGATGCAATTAAACATGATAGAAAAATGGGATGATGATAGACCCGGGTTAACTGAATGGGCAAAAAACTATAATAAAGTAAGAGCCCATGTTACTGAAAAGCATAAAACGATGGAAACAGCGTTTCATCAACGTGTGAAAGAAGATTTTAAGCGATTGACAAGTGATATAGAATGGAACAGTGAACAAAATCTTGAAAAAAACATTGATGCGTTAGACTCTTTAATAAAGTGCTTTTTAACAGCTGAAGAGCTCCATTTTAAAGATTGTCCGTATGCTCTTGAAAATATGGATTGGAATTTTGGATATATTAGAAGAGACGAAGAATCCCGCCATAAAATTAATGATGCGGATGGATATTGTTTAAGCTTTGTTTTAGATGGGACGGCTTATCAACAAGTATTGACAGCCCAGTTAAAAGGAATGGCAATTTTTAATCAAAAAAGCAAATCAGGGACGCTTAGTGATAAAGATAGGGCGTTGGCAAAAAAATTGTTGGACACCGTTTTAGAGGCATCTTTTCTTAATGGAAGAAATATCTATCCGAACTATTTGTCAAACTTTGATGGTTATAAAAGAAAAGAGTGGTTAGAACCATTTTTAAATTTGTTAAAAGACCCACCGTTTTTTGATATGCTGATGCCAAGTCATCAAGAAGTGTTAGAAAAATATTTACCGGAAATTTATGATATACATCCGCCTTTCTTATCAAAATTATTTCATAATTATCAGGGGATAAATACGGGTAGAGATATTTTAAATTTTGTAAGGGATAACACTTTTCTTAAAGACGGATTTACAAGAACCGTTCCGGCGAACTTAGTCTATTGGATAATGCTGCGACATCTGAAAAAAGGGCATAGGGATATTCCAATTGAGCTGATACAATCTAACCCAGAGTGTACGAAGTGGAATGGGCAAGGTGTTGAAAATATTTCTCCTCAAAGGGTTGCTGAAACTATGTGTTATACCAATCAACCCTTTGCCTCAGAGGCTTTTCAATATATAAAAAAATTATCCCATCTTTATGAAAATGTAGATGGTGATTGGCCGATTGATGAAAAAGAATTACCACAGGTTATTCAAAATAAGTTATTAGCTTATTATAAAAAAAATAATATTGCCTACACAGCAGAAAGTTTAAAAAAAGATGTTGAAAATGCACTTGTTTTCTCTAATCTGATAAAAGGAGAAGCAGATTTGCCTTCTTTTTTATATATTCCTTTTTGGTTTACGCTTAAAGCGGCAGAGGCAAATCCCGCATTTTTAAACAAGATACCTAAAGACAGTGAAATTTATAAATGTTATGAAGAACTTAAAGATAAAGAGCTTTGGCCCAGGCATTGGCAATTAATTCATAACAATATGACTGTGATGCAAGAAGTTTTGGCTAAAAGATCAAACTGGCCGGATGATACGTTAGAAGCGATGAAATTGATACCAAAATTAAGCTATAGATTGCAGACCAGATATGAGTATGCTAAATTAGGTATTCCCAGAAATAGAACGTTTTATTCCACTCTTGTCTCTCCTCAGTTAAAAGAGGAATATCACACGCTTTTATGTAATGCGAAGACCCTTGAAGAAAAAGACAAAATTTTAGATGCCTTATTTCCTTTTGAAAATAATAATGATAGTGGGTTTTATGGAGATAAAGATGCCGAAAATTTAGTTGATGGCATTTTTAACTTATCCCCTAAAGATAATATTATGCTTTGCTACATGTTATTTGGGAGAGCTGTTTTTCCGTTAGATGGTGTAAAATATCGGGCTGTTTTAGATGAAATTGTCGGCCCTGATGTGTTTAATAAAACGGCTTCAGAAAATGTTGATTTATATATTCATGCTCAAAATCATATAATATTTCCGGCTGATGGGGTGCATAAAAGAAAGGTTTTGGATAAAATCATCAGTCAGATGGAACAGCTTGACTATCCGGAAAAAGAAGAGCTTTGCCTTAAATTGCTGGCTGAGGGCAGAGGCGTTGATTTTGTTGATTTAAGGGATAAACTGGAAAATATGTGGGTGGATGCGGTTTATCATCTGATGGATGAAAAAGAAGACGACATGTCTAATTCTTATCAGCAAAAAATCAATAAATATATTAAAAAAGTACAGTCAACCGGAGAGGATAAATTACTTGAAACAACTCAAATAAGTTTGTTTCATAAGTTGTCAGAAAAGATTGTTGCTCAGTATGCTCTGGCTCGTGAAATGAAACCGGTTTTTTCCAGAAATATTGACTTGATGGATTCTGAGTGGGTTTTAAAGGTTGGCATGGGTGTTAATTTTATAGATGTCATGGGAGATAGCAATCCACAATTTGCTGCTGATGTTATTCGCTACTTTTTAAGTGATAATGCAAAGGCTGATCTTGATTCTATATGCCTTGCATCAAAAAGTATGAAAAGAAAATATCAGGATGATATAGAAGCTGTTAAAAAAGATAAAGATCAAAGAGAGACTCTGTATCAAAAATATGAAAAAGCCAAATACTGCTTTGGTAAACCGGATAGAGAAATAACGCCGGCACAGTGGGTGTTGGAATATAATAATTTTAGAAATTCTTCCCCAATGGCAAAAACTTATTTGTTAAATTATTTATTTTCAAAAGCTTATGGTGATAATGTAGATAAATTGATAGATATTATTTTACCAAGAGAAGATTGGCGTGATCAAAAAGAACGGGATCTTTATGCTCAGGTGTTAAAAACATATTCTTGGGCCAATCATTGTATCCAAACAAAACGGGATGCTTCAGATACAAACAGAAAATATGATATCAAGTTGTTGACCTCATTAGTGGCATTTATGCTTGAGGAAAAAACACCGGATGCTGATGCTTCTTTGCAAGAAGAAAGCTTTGTCGGCAAAAGTATTCGCCAATTTTTGGAATCGCAAGGTGCTGGTTGTGTTAAATTCGGACAGCTTTTATCTTCAAATGAAGCGATTTCAGCAGATATTAGGGCCTCTTTAACAAAACTCACAAACAGTGCCGCCCATCCGTCAAGAATAGAAATTTTTGGTGATATTGCCAAATATCATCCCAATTTGAGCCATTTTGTAAAAACGCATAAAGTCGGAAAGGTTATCGGAGCTGCCTCTCATTTTGTTACCTTGGATTTACCTGATGATGATAAAGTTCTTTCTGTTTCAAGAGATAAAACAGGGTTGACTGCTAAAACAAAATATGATGCCTTTCATATGGTGTTAGATGATATGGATGCAGAAATAAGGGGCGTAAATTCAGCATATCCTAAAATCTTTAGAGATGCTATTTTGCAGGTTGAATCTATGAACGATATTGAATTAAATGCGGATATCGGGCGTAGACAGGTGGCGTTGGCACAGTTGCTTTTTGATCCGGTCAGCATGGAAATAGATGGAATCCATTTTGATTTTAAAGTGATGGACTGGGCTGATGAATTGTATAAACAGGTTGCCGCTCGGGATATTTTAAGTAGCAATAACGGGTATCAATTCAATTTTGAAAATGATGGTGCGGATTATAGATTTACACTCCCTCAGGAAAATGCACAAAATCATTCCTTTGAAACAGAAGAGGACCTGTATCCATTTACGCAACCCAATTTGCAAGAACCCCAACAAGAAGGGGTAAATGTTGAAACATGGACGATAGGAAATAGTGAAAAAAATCATATTCAAATTAGCAATTATGTTGGTGTTGTAGATCATCAAAGTTATAAAATACAAGATAAAGCCAACGGTACAGATTATGACAAACTAACAGATGGGCCTTTGAAAAAAGCGGTTGCCAAGGCTAATTTTTTGTTAAATCTCAGGATGATTTTATCAGGACGTGCTTTTGATGATGACAGGCATACCGGTCAGTTAAAGGTTGAAGAAATATCCCCTAATCAGATAAGAATTAACCTTTTTGATACAGGATCTATGTCGCTTATGGACGTAGATAAAAAGATATTAAATCAATTTGGGCAAATACTGGATAAAACGCTAAAAAATTATTTATACGCTCTAGCAAAGGATAGCAATGGAGAAACACGAGGTGATAAGTCATTTATGGACTGTTTTCATCAGGCAGTTAATGGTGTTGAAAATAAAAGTCCTGAGCTAGAGTCGTATTTAAGAAAAATAACGAGAACGGTGGCGAATTTGGCACATTTTTCCAAGGATATTCCATCTGATGAGCTGATGCCTCTTTATGCGACATTGATAAATGGAACACATATCAATCAGGATATTGTTCGTGGGGTAGAAACAAGCGGGTTGCTTGAAAGTGTTTTGGTTAAACGTTTTATAGGGGAAGATGGTATTGAACCGGATGTTTTTAAATCCGGACAGGATAACAAACCGGATTTAATTTCAGCGGTTGATAGATTGCTATATCCGCAAAATATGACCGGTACAACAAAAGAGGACTATTTTAAAAAAGTTATGGCGTTCTTTAAGGTTATGAGCCAAGATAATGTAGAGGCTGGAAAAATGCTTTTTGAAATGGAAAACCTCTTAAAAACAGATACGGATAAAGAAATATTAAATACGCTTTGTGATATTTCAGTTGCTTTGGTTCAAAATCAAGAGCTGGGTAAAACCCCTAAAGATATAACGGGTGAATTAGTTGATTATATGATGAAAAAACCGGTTCCTAAAGAATTTTTAAGCAGTATTTCTGAGATGAGTGGTTCTGATAACGGTTTTAAACAAAAAATGCAACAGTTGGTTTTGACGCATAAATTTTTATTAAACGCACCGGTTGTTAACGATATGGTTAAAAAACAGCTCTCAAGAAGAATAGAACAACCGGTGGAGATAGCGACGACGGCTTTGTTAAAAATGCGGTCTAGTCTCTTGTCATTTATTGAAACACAAAACAAAATATATCTTAATAAAAAACGAGAAAAAGAACTGCAAAAGAAAGCGGACGAACTCAGTATGAATCCGCAATCCAGAGAGAAAACGGATAAAACACCGCCAGCAGCAGAGATGATTAAAATTATCGTCGGCGGACATGCCGGACGGCTTTAAAA
>CALCTR010000077.1 GCA_937906925.1 uncultured Alphaproteobacteria bacterium | reverse complement strand
TTTCCCCTACCCTAAAACCATATCCGCCCCTTTTTACAACATCATCGGGTTTCATACCGTAAGGAAGTTTACAGGTAGAATCTATTGATACTTTCTTTTCATCAGGTAAAATTAATTTTGAAACTTTTTCCAACGAAACATAAGCCAATGAAACATACTCTAAATGAGATAAATCAAGAACATCCATATCGCCAAATTCAACATTCAACAACGTACATTTCTTTAATTTTTCAGATAGTTGCAATGAATCTAGAACAACCGGTTCTAATGGGGCAAAATAAAAATTATCTAATCCGCTGATATCAAGAGATATATGTGCCGGCATTTTTGTAAATACAAGGTTAACGTTTTTAGCTTTTTTAGGAAAAGTTAATTTTTTAACACCACTCAAATCAGACTCTCCTATTTCTATCTCATTGGAAACATCGGATAAATCCAGATGGTCAACCTTAAAAGTTGTTATCCCGCACTTTAAATTTCTGACTTGTTGTGGTGTTTTAAAAACAGATGTATTAAAATTCATTCGTGTCAATGACACGTCAGAACACCAAGTACTTAGCCCCTCTAGAGACTTTAATTTGTCGGATAAATGCATAGATAGTGTAAAATATCGGCTATCAATTCCCTTTAAATTTTGAATGTTAGAGGAAATGAGTAATAATTCGTCTGTATGATGTGGCAGAATATAAGCTTTGCTCTTCGTGAAATAATAACATCCAAAAACACCATATATATCCATATTTGAAAAAGAAACATCTTTATCAATGCCATCTGTTGAAACTTCAACTTTTGGTCGTATATCAAAAAAAGCATCTAATGTCGTAATCATATCACCACTCATTATTGACATTTTTTGACGCTTATAATTACCAACGGCATAATATCCATCAACCCCTTTATAGTACCTTAATTTTTGATGTTTTAAAATATCATATACATCCATATTAAAATAATAAGTATTTGCCACAGCATCGTGATATACTTTTTTTTCTAATTCAAATACCCCTCTTAATTTAGGCTGATGGTCTGATAAAAATTTTTCTAATTCTTTTTTCACCTCAGGCATCATCAAACCATACATAAAACCTGTACCAAAATAAACATCACCGTTTTCATTTATATAGGGTTTAACACTGATTCTAGATAATTTTCTGGCTGGATTTTTTGAATTAATACCATAAACAACAAAAACACCCCGTCCGATTTCATCTGGCAAATAATGACTATTAATTCCCCTTGGCAACATACAAGAGGCCCACTCATTTTTAGAATACTCAGCATAAGCACTCATTTTTGCAATATCAAATGGATTTTTTGATATTATAAGCATATCTATTGTTTCACTTGATTGCTGATTCCCCTGATGAACAGCCTGCATTAAGTGAAAATTTTGATAATGTTTTAAATAAAAAGAACGAACCAATTCCAATTTATTTTTCAAATCCTCAAAAGAGTCTATTTCTCCATCTGACTTTAAGACATAAAACAAAGTCGGTGTCAATAATGCCCGAGGAACCGAAACAGTAGAACGATTTTTAAATTTTTTATAGCAATTAATGTAATCCTGATATGTTTCTAAACTGTTAATAAAACGAACATATTCATCCGCATTTTGGGTATAAAAACTTAATCGTGTTAAAATTTGAGAAGCATAATCCGCCTGTTTTTTTAAAAATCTACCGGCTTTTGTTCCAATTATATTTTTTTTGCATTGCCTATCTTTTTCAGTTTGGATAAAAAATGAAAACACCGTTTCAGCGACAGAAAGTTTTTCTTCTAAAGGAAAAGATTGATTGATTTTATCTATTAACTCTTTTAAATACAACACACCCGAAGAAACAGGAGAAATCTTAAGATATAAACGATCCTTTTTTTGAAAAAAATCAGGATATATCGGTTGATAAGAACGTCTTATCTCACCACCTTTTTTAACAATATGGTTAATATCATTATCATATATGCGCAAATTTTGCCGAAATGATCTGACAATAGCCTCCAACTGAAATAAATCATCTTGCTGTTTTTGTATATCCTCATAAGGAATAAGCGTTTTTGCATTATAGTTTTCAGCTAATAGAAACATCCGAAACACAAAAGGGTATACCTGGTTAATTAAACCATGATCTTTTATGAACCGTTGCGTTTGTTTTTTTATTTGAGCAATTCTGTTTTTTAATAATTCTTTTTCTTCTAATTCGGTTAAAATATGCATATATACTCCCTAAAAAGCAATCTATTATAGCATATAACAATATATTTGTCAATATTTATAAATAATAATTAGAAATATAAAAAAGAGTGCCCTAAAAACAGAGCACTCTCATTAAAAAGTTAAAAAAGAGACTTATTCAGCCGTTTCTTCTTTAGCTTCTTCATTAGCTGCTTTTTTCTTTGTTGTTTTTTTAGCTTTTGCCAAAGCATCACCTAAAATATCACCCAAAGAAGCACCTGCATTGGTAGAACCAAATTCTTCCATCGCAGCTTTTTCTTCAGCAACTTCACGAGCTTTAATTGACAATGTCAATTTGCGTGTTTTAGCATCAAAAGAGGTAACTTTTGCATCAACTTTTTCGCCAATGGCAAAACGTTCTGTCTTTTGTTCGGCACGATCTTTAGCCAAATCTGTCCGTTTGATGAACCCTTTAACACCGTTGACTTCAACTTCAATACCGCCCTCTTCAATAGCAGAAACGATACCCGTTACAATTTCACCTTTTTTGATTTTTTCAGAAGCATCAGCAAACGGATCTTCCGTCAACTGTTTGACACCTAAAGAAATACGTTCTTTTTCAACATCAATGTCTAAGACTTTAGCTTTAACAACCATGCCTTTTTTGTATTCTTTAATAGCTTCTTCACTTGATTTTTCCCATGAAAGATCTGATGTATGGATCATACCGTCAATTTCATCATTTAAGGCAATAAAAATACCAAACTCAATCATATTTTTAATTTCACCTTCAATGATATCTCCAATAGCATGCGTATCAGCAAATGTTTTCCATGGATTTTCTTGAATTTGTTTCATACCAAGAGAAATACGACGTTTAGATTCATCAACATCTAAAACAATACCTTCTACTTCTTGGCTTAAAGAAACGATTTTGCTCGGGTGAACGTTTTTCTTTGTCCAGCTCATTTCTGAAACATGGATTAAACCTTCAACACCGTTAGCTAATTCAACAAATGCACCGTAATCTGTGATGTTGCTGATTTTGCCTTTGAAAGAAGCTCCGACTGGGAATTTCTCATTAACACCGACCCATGGATCACTTTCTAACTGTTTCATGCCGAGAGAAATACGACCTGTATCTGTGTTAAATTTAATAATTTGAACTTTAACCGGTTGACCGACAGTTAAAACTTCAGCTGGATTTGTAATACGTTTCCAAGAAATATCTGTAACGTGTAATAATCCGTCAACACCACCTAAATCAACAAATGCACCATAATCTGTGATATTTTTAACGGTACCTTCAACAATTTGACCTTCAGAAAGGTTTTTAATAATTTCAGAACGTTGTTCAGCTCTTGTTTCTTCTA
>CALCTR010000076.1 GCA_937906925.1 uncultured Alphaproteobacteria bacterium | reverse complement strand
CTCAAAAAACCTATTCTATGGTATAATAAAAGTATGGGGAAGAGAAATGTGTGCAGAAAAAACGACCATTTACTCCCCGATTCGTTTTTTTGATATAATTAACTGATTTTAAATGATTTTTAAAATAAAAACAACGATTCGCTTTTTTATTGCTGGAACGGTGTTGAAAGATGCTGACACGATAGCGAGTTAGCTTTAAGCGAGCAGTCACAAGTTTCAAAGGGACCCTTTAGGGTATTTATAACTAAATTCAAAATGACGGGTCATTTTTTTGTGCTGATTGTAAAATAAACGCTACCCGTTTGTCATAAGAAAGGTCTTTAGGATACGTTTCAATCTCTTTTAAAATAGAAATCAACCCTCTTTGATTAGCAATTTGAATGGCAAGACCGGGACGAGCATTTAATTCTAAAACCATTGGCCCCATCTTTTTATCCAACACAATATCTGCCCCCAGATAACCCAATCCGGTCATATCAAAACCTTTTGCTGCAATCTCTAAATGCGTTTTCCAATCCGGCACTTCCAGCGTCATTAAATCTGCTCCGGTATCCGGATGATATTGTATCGGTTTATTATGTTGTACAGCTGCCACCGCTCGGCCTGTTTGAATATCCAAACCCACACCGACAGCCCCTTGATGTAGATTCGCTCTGCCTTTTGACTCCTTTGTTGCCAAACGCATCATGGCTATAGCCGGATATCCCTGATAAACAATAACACGTACATCCGGAACTCCTTGATAACTATAGCCTTTAAACACATCACTAAAAGAGACCATCTCTTCTAAAATCGCCTCATCATATCTACCCCCCAAACTATACAGTCCGCTTAAAATATTTGAGATATGCTGATACACTTCCGTATATTTTAAAACGCGTTCTGAGGCTGTTCTAAAATAATTTTTGGTGTATTTTTTAATAACTAAAACACCCTTGCCACCGCTACCATGAGCCGGTTTGATAACAAAACTTTGCCATCCATCAACCATTTTAAGCAGATTTTTAACTTCATACTGTGCTTTTATAACACCAATTAAGCGGGGTGTTTGTATATTATGTTGGGTGGCTAATTGTTTTGTTTTCACTTTATCATCCACCAGCGGGTATAACCGTCTGGAATTATTTGCCGAGATAACAGCAAAATTGCGGTAATTCATATTTAAAACACCGGCTTTTTTGAGCTTTTTTGATAGAGAAAAATATTTTAAAAATTTAATCATTTAAAGCCCTTTTTGTGTTTTTTATCTGCTACCAAGGGATAAAACCGCTTTAACTCCGTCAACCGATAACCGGTATAAGTACCCAATAACATCACTATAAATAAAATAACCACGTTCAGCTCATTAAAGGCAAACATAATGTGTCTAATCGTCTCATTTACAATAATAAAATACACCACAACAGCTGATAGCAAACTGTAAAAAAGCTCTTTTAACGCACTCTTTAGACCCTCTTCTTCCCAAATAATGGAGCCTCTTTCAATAATCCACGCCATAATAATAATTGGGAAAAATAAGGCTGAGGAGGCTATAGATAAATCAAACTGATATCCTAAAATTGAAAAAATCTGAATAATTAAAATAACAAAAATCACAACGGCAGATATTCGCGGAACCAAAAGCAGATTTAATTTTGACAGTAAAAAACGAATCGCAAGACCAACACCAACGATAATGCTAAATCCGGCTAATCCGGCAAAAAAACCTGTTTCCACCAACGCCATAGAAATCAACATCGGTGTAAATGTTCCCATTGTTTTAATACCGATAACATTTCTTAAAATTACAACCACCAAAATCGCTAACGGAAACACCATCAACCATTTTAACGCATTTTGCTGTTCTATCGGCAAATTATAAATAGAATAATCAAAAAAAGATTCCGTATCGGTATGTTCTGCCCGATATTTGGCCATATTAAAGGTAGAATTTAAAGATTTTAAAACCGAATACCGAAGAGAGGAATCCTCTCCTCCCTCTACATCAAATAAAGAGGCATCTCCCTTTTGAAAGGCAATAAAATTGGGGGGATATCCCTCTTTTGCCGTTTCAATATCATAAACTTTTGTATGACCTTTTTCATGCACCTCTATCAATATATCGGGAGAAAGCTTTTTTTTCCCCTCAGCCAATATCACTCCTCTAATCATCTGTGCCGGGATATCCATCAACGACAATAAATCTATAAGGCGTTCGGCCTTCTCTTTTGTTTTACTTCTTTTAGGTACAAAAGCTTCTACCAACTCATTTTGCTCATCTTGATTTAAAAGGTAAATTAACTTTTGTACGGCATCGCCCTCTTCTTTTTGAGATAACTCTATTAACTCTTTGGCAATTAACAACTGATTATCATCTAGCAAAGGGGGTTGTGCTTTTTTTACCGGACTGTTTTTAGAATATACCGGTTGGCTTACAATATCATAAATAAGCGTCCGATAATAGAGGTTTTGTTTGCCTTTTTTTAAATCAGTTGTTAATGTAAAATAATCTTTTGTTTCATTGATGCTATACCCTTTGGCAATAATACGCTCATCTAAAACCTTAAAATTACCATCTGATTTTGTTCTGGCGAACACAACTTTAATTTTTTCATCCTTTGGCGTAAACGAAAGATGTGATTCAATACTCCAAACCGGCGTTCTTTGAGCCGGCACCAAACTAAACTTTAAAAAATGGGTTTTGTAATAAATCCCCCAACAAGCATAAATAATAGATAAAACAAGTCCAACACATAAAAAAACTCGTATCAGTGCTATTTTTTTAAACATTGTATTCCCTTTCTAATAAAGCGTTTTTGAAAGAGCCGTATCTACAATCGCCCTACCCTTTAAAATATTGCGACCAATTAAAGCCTGATATTCAAATTTTTCTCTATCTGCTAAAGAAAACTGTGTTGTTATTTTTTCCTTACCGATTTTAACAGTCATTAAAACAACTATTCTTTCTTCTGATTGCTCTTGGCGTTTAATGGTTACCTGACGATAAATTCTTTTTTCAAAATGATGTTTTTCACCGTTTTTTTTATTTTCAACATCAAAAGCGACCCACTTTGCCCCCTCTCTTTCAAAAAGGCGGATATTTTTTGCATCAATGGATGAATTTTCAGCACCGGTATCAATTCTGGCCAAAACAGCTTTTTTCATCGGCAAAAAATAAACCGGCTCTACTTCACCGATAATACCCAACTTATGCGTCTTTTTAACCTCATCCTCCACGGATGAAAGCGGAACATGCACCGTTTTAATTGTCTCTATAACCATTGGTTTTTCAGTATTTTTGCTTTTTAAAACAGGTAGCTCACACCCACAAAGAATACCCAAATTTATCAGAGCTAAACCATAAAAAAAGTATTTTTTCATCGCATCCTCATTTATGACACTTTTTTTATATTTTAATAAAATCGGGTAAAAAGTAAAGCAAAAAACAAATCAGCTCTTGCTATTTTTTTTTGAATAAAATATATTTTGTCGTAAATAAGGAGAAAAATCAGATGACGACAAAAAAAGGTTCACTTACCCATATTTTAAATGCTTGCCGCTATTCTTACAACGGTTTGAAAGCCGCTTTTCAAAGTGAGGTCGCTTTTCGTCAAGATATTATCGCCTGTGCATTTTTATTCATATTAACGCTGATACTGCCGGTACCTCTTACCTATAAAGGCGTTATGATTCTTTCTCTTTTTTGCATCATTATGGCTGAGCTTATCAATACGGCTATTGAAACTACTATTGACAGAATTTCAACCGAAATAAATCCATTATCAAAAAAAGCTAAGGATATCGGCAGCGCTCTTGTATTTTTATCTTTTTTACAGATGATTGTTATTTTTTTAATCGCTCTTTTTATTGCTGTTTTTTAAAACCTACCTCCTGCCGTGATGCCTTTTTTTAGGAAAGTGCAATGGTTTTTTATGATGTATTTTTTTATGATGATTGTGTGAGGCTACACCTAAAATAATTCCACCCACAACAGCACCAATACCCAATGCTGTTAAAGCCGGATTTTCCTGATAATTAAAAACAGGAACATGTTTTTCAACAATGCGAGATTGTGTTTCATAATTGTTAATAACAATATTTGTTTGAGGCATTCCATCTTCTACATAAACTGTTTTATAATATCCGGCTTCAGCAGGCGAAACAGATAAAAAAGAAAAGGCAAATAATAACGAAAAAGCAACAGGTTTATTTATATTAAACATTCTCTATCTCCATTATAATAATATCTTTCACACTGATAAAAACGATACAAAATCAAAAAAGTTCATTTTTTTAATAAAATCTTTCGTTATTAATTCTTTTTAAAAAGAACAAAAAACCTATCTGTTAAGAGAAAAAACTTGCTCCTATTTCACTTTTTTGTTATATTTCTCTAAAAAGGATTAAAATTATGAAAGCATACGCTCAAAAAAATCCCCATTCATACACCAATCATGCCATTAACACGATGGCTGAAGCCAGTTCTTTAGAAAAAAAAGCCCAAAATGTTATTCAAGCTTTAACAAAACCTTTTATCAATGAAGCTGAAACAACTCTTAATAAAATGGAAAAAATCCTTTCAGATATTGACTTTTTACAGCAAAAAGAAAAAGACAGACTCATTAAAGGACTTTTTTTTCAAATGGCTCATGATTTAAAAGGACAAGGGGCTACCTATGGATTTCCGCTTATTACAAGATTAAGTGCCCATATTTGCACCCTGATAAATGAAGAAAAAAGTTATTCAGTCCAAACGATAAAAATTTTTAAATCAGATATTGATGATATGCAAAAAATCATAAAATATCCTCCCAACGAACCGGATTTAAAACTAACAAAAAAAATTATAAACAGACTGGAGTGTAAAAGTGAGTAATTTTCCCCATATTCTTGTAATTGATGATGACACCAGATTACGCAGATTGTTAAAAAAATATCTAAGCGAGAATGGGTTTTGCGTTTCAGAAGCCGCTAATGCTAAGGAAGCCAAAGATCTCTTAAATCTATTTTCTTTTTCTATCCTGATTATGGATGTTATGATGCCAGGACAAAACGGTCAAGAATTAACCAAAGAACTTAGAGATAATGATATTGATACTCCTATTTTGATGCTGACAGCTATGGGCGATATTGACAATCGTATATCTGGTTTGGAAGCAGGGGCCGACGATTATTTACCCAAACCTTTTGAGCCTAAAGAATTACTTCTTAGAATAAATAATATTTTAAAACGCCAAATACAAAAAGAGATTAAAACGGATATCTTCTTTGGCGACTGTGTTTTTGAACCTAAAACAAACAGACTAACAAAAAACGGAGAACCCATATTATTAACCGGCGCTGAACTTGATATGTTAAAAATTTTAACAGACAAAATCGGACAAGCTATTTCTCGTGAAGAAATTGCATCTTCATTAAAAACAGATAATTTAAGAGCCATAGATGTTCAAATCACAAGATTAAGACGGAAAATTGAAACAGACATAAAAAAACCCATTTGCATTCAAACCGTTCGCGGTCAAGGCTATATATTGGTACCAAGATGAATAAAAAAACACCCCTTCTCATGTTAAAAAGACTAACTCTTTGGCTAAAAGCCATTTTGCCAATCAGTCATTTTTATATCCTCCCTAAAAGTCTCTTTTATCGTTTTATCTTAATTATTTTATTACCGCTTATTTTTTTACAAACAGTTATGTTTGTCTTTTTTTATGATCGGCACTGGCAAACCGTCAGCAAGCGTTTAGCCTCAGATGTTTCAGGAGAACTTGAAACAATCGCTGATTTTATTACACACACTCAAAACACAGACAACATCCCATTTTTGTTAGAAAAAATCCGTCAAAATCTTTCCATTCAAATTTCATTTAAAGAAAATGAGTTTATTTTAGCACCCCATTTAAATTATGAGGATGCTTCAGCCATACATTTAACAAACGAGTTAGCCGATATCGCTTACCCCGTCAGCATGGGGCGGGTGCAAAATAAAAAACTTGCCGTATCCATCCAATTACCCCAAGGAATTTTAGAGGCATCCATTCCTCAAAAACGTTTTTTCAGTTCAACCGTTTTGGTCTTTTTGGCATGGGTTATCGGTTCTTCTGTTCTACTGTTTCTTATTGCCTTTATCTTTATGAAAAATCAGGTTCGTTCTATTGAAAAATTAGCACGTGCTTCCGAATTATTCGGGATCGGACAAGATATCGCTTTTAAACCAGCCGGTGCAACCGAGGTTAAAAGAGCCGGTTTTGCCTTTTTACAAATGAAAGACAGAATTTTAAAATATTTAAGCGAAAGAACAACAATGTTAGCCGGCGTTTCTCATGATTTAAGGACACCACTTACCCGTATGAAACTACAACTTTCTATGATGGAAAAAGACGAAACCACTATTGACTTATCCGAAGATGTTGATGAAATGGAAAGAATGCTGAATGGCTATTTGTCTTTTGCTCGTGGTGAAGGCAAAGAAGCCTCCCAATCTTTTGAATTGGATAAAATGGTTTCCGCTTTGGTTGAAAAACAACGCAAATCAAACCAATCTATTTCACTACATATTGAAGAACCATTAAAAATATCCGGTCGCCATAACGAACTATCCAGAGCCATTAGTAATATTTTAACCAATGCAGCCAGATATGCTACTAAAACATCTGTTAAACTCGGCATCAGAAACAATATGGCAACACTTATTATTGATGACAACGGACCCGGTATTCCTCAAGAAAAACGACAAGATGTTTTTAAAGCTTTTCACCGACTGGAAACCTCCAGAAATAAAGCAACAGGGGGTATCGGTCTCGGCCTTACAATTACGCGGGACATTATCCTGTCTCATGGTGGAGAGATCAACCTTTCAACCAGTCCCTTAGGCGGGTTACGGGTTACCATTTCACTCCCTCTTTCGGGACAGGAAACCGACATTACAGAAAAAACTTCAACAACATAAACATATCCATTCTACCAACTCTTTTAAAAAAAACATTTTTTTATGTTCTAAGGGTGTTTTTTTTCTTGCAACTTCATTTTCAAAGTTGTAATATGAGGTATATTCTATGACAAAAAAGGGATAGGTCTATCTTAAAATTTTGATTAGAAATATATTTTATATATATTTTTCAAGGGGATAAAAGAATGGGTCAACATAAACTTTCTCTGCTCGCAAGTATGTACGGACTGATAAGTTGCACAACTGTTTTAGGATTAACTCAACCTGTATTTGCAAATTATCAAATAGCTCAAGGGGACGGTGATCCAACCGAAATCAGTGTACAAGAACAGTTGGAAGCAGCTCAAAAACTGGCTGATGAAGAAGAAAATATCGCGACTTTAACAGCTGAAGGTGATTTTTTAGTTCCCAATTATTTACTTAAGACAGCAGATGGTTCTGCAGAAGAAGCTTTATACGAAGATGAAGAGACGCCACCTGTTGCAGAAGAACCTGAAATCAAAATTTCAAAGCGTGTTTCTCATGTTTCTTCACAGAAAAATTATGACCTACCTATTGTAAAAATCAATCAAACAGAGCTTATTCCTGTATCCGAACAGATGGAAGTTGAAAAACGTTTAACCGGTTCAACTAAACAAACACAGCAAATTTATAATAAAGCTGTAAAACGCAACAGTAATTATCCTTCAAACAATTCAAATACTGACAATCCCATCCGTTTGAAAAAGAATAGTTCTTTCTCTTTTCAAGGACAAGATGATGAAATAAACTCTATTCTTTTGGGTTCTGATGAAGAAACAAACACTGTTTCAGAGAAGAAAAAACCGCTTCTTTTACCACTAAAAGGCACCAAAAAGGTTTCAGAAAAACAAACACAAAATGATGAGTATTATCCTCAACCTGTTTTAAAATCATACTCATCTGCCTTTGCCGATAAAATTTTAGAGGCCGCCAAAACAAATCAAGAATTACCGTTAATCATGCCGATGGATTTAAAAGTGACATTCTATCCGAATGCTACAGAATTCTCAGGTCATACGGTAAAATGGCTTAAAGCTTTTTCATATAAAGCATTGCAAGATCCACGCTATGTAATAGAGGTTCGTTTAAGCAAAGAAAATCCTCTTTTACAGCAAAAACGCTTATTTGTTATTCAGAAGATTCTGGCAAATGCCGGTCTGTCAGCACATCAACTTGTTATTGATTATGTCAACAGACCGCAAGACAGTTTAGTTTTACGGATGGCAAAAAAAGAACCAACCCCATCGGTTAAGTCATCCGCTAAGAAAAACAAACAAATTATCAATTGGTAAGATAAAAAGGAGTGCAAATGAAACAAAATTTATTAAAGCAGACGACAATGGCAGGACTTTTGTTCTGTGGTTTAAGCTTTATGGGCGGATGTGCCTCTCTCAGCAGTGAAGAGGGCTTGATTGTTCCCCAAGAACAACCCGTTGTTCAAACAGCTCCCGTAACATCAGGAATAGATCCGAATATCTGTTCTCCCGAAAATCCAAGTGCTTGCATTGTTTCTTATGAAGAACCTGATGTAAATCTCGTTCAAAATTATGCTCCTTACGACGCTATGGCAGTATCAACAAACGCCTCTTATCTTGTAGACGTTGCCCCTGTTTCCATATCAGTTCCAATGATTGAGCAAGGTCTTTCCGTCAAAGAAAAAATGGCTCAACGTGAATTGGAACAACAGCAAAAAGATTTAGCCTTACAACCGGTATCAAATGCTGATATTATTTGTAATGGTCCTGAATGTGATAAACAATTGTTTAAAACCGAAATAGAAAAAGAAATTCAAACAAACGTTCAAGAAGAAACAGTCTATAGAGAACCCACCTTACAAGACCGTGTTGCTTATGGGGAAGAAGTTCATGACTGGGAAGCAAAAGAAGGGGACACTATGCGTGGCTTACTCAGACAATGGGGCGAAGCTTCCGGATGGACGGTTGTTTGGAAAATTGACAGGGATTATCATTTAGAAGCCGGTGTTGTCTTTAGAGGCAAGTTCACAGAAGTTGCTGCGGCATTTATTCGCTCTTTTGCCAGAGCGACACCTGCTCCTATCGGTACATTCTATAAAGGTAACAGAGTTTTGGTTATAAGTGCGCAGGAGAACGAAAATGCTGACTAAAATTACAAAATTATTTATGTTATTAACAGTACTGACAACTGCCGCTTCTTTAACGGCATGTAATAAGTATGTAGAAAAAACAGATGCCAAAATTGAAACAATTATTGAAAAAGCAGATGAACATTTGCAACAAGCAACTATTCCAGATTTGCCAGAAACAACAGATACCGTCAGAACCAAAGATGATATTTGGCTTGGCAATAGCAGTGTTAAAATTTCACAGGGAGATTCTTTACCCGCCGAAATGGAGGAAGAAGATGCTTTAACAATCACGATTTCTGAAGAGGCAACTCTTCCGTTTTTAGCCAATGAAATTTCAGAGGCTACCGGTTTACACGTTCGTTTGGATAGTTTAAAAGCATCAAACACTTTACCGACAGAAACCGTTCCCATCAACTATACAGGTAAATTAAGCGGATTATTAGATTATATTTCTAACAGATACGGTGTTTGGTGGCGTTACAAAAACAGAACAATCAACTTCTATACACAAGAAACTCGCGTTTTCAATATTTATGCTTTACCGGTTGAAACAAATATTTCAAACTCATTAAACGGTGCAACAATGGGCAGTTCCGATTCCAGCAGTTCTAATGCCAGTTCCACACTTTCTTCATCGGCTAATTTGGCTTTATGGGATAATATAGAACAAAGCTTAAGACAAGTTGTTGGAGAAAATGGGGAATTATCTTTCAGCCGTGTTGCAGGTACAGTTACTATTACCGCTAGTCCATTTGTCATTAAAGAAGCAGCTGATTGGATTAACGATTTCAACCAAAAATTATCACGTCAGGTTGCCATCTCTGTTAAAGTCTTGCAAGTTACTGTTGCCAATCAAGACAACTATGGTTTTGATTTAGGATTAGTGTTTTCTAACTCTGATATTTTAGGAACTTTCTCCAGCTCCTATTCTTTGGCCGGGGCTGCAGCAGCAGGTACACTTTCTATGACACTTTTAAAACCGGACTCAAAGTGGATGAATTCAAAAGCGGTTATACAGGCTTTTTCAAATTTAGGAAAGACAGCTCTTGTAACTTCTGCTAGTGCTACAACTTTAAACAATAAAGTAGCTCCAATTCAAATTACGACGCAAGAAAACTATGTTAAAGAAACAAATGTTTCAACATCCGGTAGCGGCTCTGACAGAAGTGTTGACGTAGATATGGAAACTGATACATTAAACTATGGTTTTATGATGGAAGTTTTACCACGTATTTTGAACCATGGGAATTTAATCTTAATGTTCTCACTAAATTTAACGGATTTGGTTTCATTAACAAACTTCTCATCAACAGGTATCGGCATAGATGCTAATGCAAACGATGATGATGAAGATAATGATGACTCAGACAGCTCGGCTGAAAATGATAGCACGGTTGTCCAATTACCAAAAATTCAAACACGTGGATTTATTCAAGAAATTGCCATGCGTTCTGGTTCCACACTTGTACTGACAGGATTTGAACAGGTCCAAAACAAAACAGCTACAAGCGGTATCGGCAAAGCTAAAATTGGCGTTTTAGGTGGTTCTTCACTCAGTCAAAACACGAGAGATGTTATCGTTATTTTGTTAACCCCTGAAGTGTTAGAATCTCCTCTTTCACCTGAGGCTCGTATGAGAGATTTTTAAGGAGCAAGTGTAATGATGGATGAACGCGATGCCTTAATCAGAACAACACAGCCGAGTGACAATCAACTTTCTCCAAGTGAACTTGTTGAAAGAGGAACGATTGTTATCAAAAAGGTGAAATATGCCGTCGGTTTGATTTGGCAACCGCTTCAAGATCCTGATAACCCGTCACCGGAAATCAGGGAGGCAATGGAAACGGATGCGGATTCAGATCTTTACTGTTTGCGTATCACGGCTTCCCCGCAATATGGTTTGGGGCGGACCTCTATGGGGCACAGAGCAGGGGAACTTTCGTTAGCAGCAACCATTGCTTCTGCTTTATCTGACAAAACATCTATCTGTGCGGTTTTTAAAGTTGAAGAAGGATGGTATTTTGTTGCCGTCAGAAACGATTTAATTCTTTCCGAGAATGATGTTCTTTTTAAGACACAAGAAGAAGCTGAAGATGCATTCTTCAGAATGATGAGTGTTCCGGACTGGGATATCAAAATTGTTCCTCCCGATTGGAATGTTGATGGGGCTGTTACAAGGACAATTGAATCAATTGTCAGGGAAGCTCGTGTCCGTGTTCGTTTGGAAGAGTTGGGAGCAAAAAAGAAGAACCAGATTTTGCTTTTCATCGGTGTTGCCCTTGTTATCGGTTTAATCAGTTTTGTTTATTCTATGTTCACGGTGTTTACGCCGGTGATTCAATCGGAAGAAAAAATTGAACCGATTCCAATTCCCGAAATTATTAAACCGGTTGAGCCTACTCCTGAAAAACCGAAACCATGGGAAAAAATTCCGGATACAAAAACATTTTTGAATAAGTGTTGGAATAATGCTTATCAATTGAAAACATTGAATATTCCTGGTTGGTCATTGGGTATTATTTCTTGCACAAGTGCCGGTTTAAAGACTTCTTGGGCCCGTGGATCATCTGATATTTGGTCAAATCCGCCTCGCATTCGTTGGATTAAAGCGGCATTAGACGAATACAAAATGACAAACGTCAATATCAAAATTAATCAAGACGGGGCTTCGGCCAATGGTGATGTAACATTTTTTGACATTCCGTTAATTGCTTCTGTTCCGCTTTATACGGAACAACAGCTTTGGGAAGAATTAACGGATATCAAACAAGCTGTCAATCTTTCAATTGAATTTCAAAGAAAAACAGTGTTAGATCCTCCGGATAATCCGGATGGGTCAAAACCTGAACATCAACAAGAATATGTTTACTATATCTTTTCTGTCACATCTCCGTATACCCCGTTTGAATGGATGACATTCTTTAATAAAT
>CALCTR010000075.1 GCA_937906925.1 uncultured Alphaproteobacteria bacterium | reverse complement strand
TGATGGGTAAATTAAAAACCGTTGTCAGAAAAGCTGTTGACTGTTGCATTGAATAATTTGTTCATCCCTTAAAAAAGGAGAAAATTATGGCCATTACACCGGAGTTTTGCGTAGCCCTTGACGGAAAAGGCGGATCCAAACCAATTGACTGGGATCGCGTTCCCAACAAACCCTCACGTCCTTTATGGATACATATTGACTATAAAGATGAAGAAAATCAGGAATGGCTCAAAGAGATGGGGCTGGACGAACGGGTTATTGAAAACCTGCTTGATGAGGATACATCACCTCGTTACTTCCCGCGTAAAAACGGCATTTTAGTTGTCGTTCGCGGTGTTAATATGCAAAAATCTGCCGATATTGACGATATGATTGCTTTGCATATTTGGGTGGAAGAAAAACGAATTTTAACTCTCTCTCACCGCTCCATGTCCTCTGTTAAAAAGGTCAGAAATTTATTAAAAAAAGGAAAAGGTCCTAAAACACCCAGCGATATTTTTATCGCATTAAATAAGATTTTGACCGAGCAAATTGAAACGGCCATCGCCAAAATTGCCGATGAAGTTGATGAACTTGAAGAACTGGTTATTGAAGCTGAAAGCTTTAAAAATAAATCCATTCGTGAAAATTTAAGCCAACTGCGTCATAGAATTGTCGGGTTAAGACGATATATCGTTCCACAACGGGATGTGGCTAAAGTTTTACGCAATGTGGACCACACCATTTTAAGTGAAGCCAATATGCAGCAACTTAAAGAAATTTATTTAGACTTATCAAAAGCTGTTGAAGATTTAAACTCTGCTCGCGATCACTCCACCGTTACACAAGAAGAACTTGATTCCAGAACAAACGTTAACCTTAACCAAACAATGTATCTTATGTCTATCGTCATTGTTATTTTTACACCGCTAACGTTTATAACCGGTTTACTCGGAGCCAATATCGGTGGCATTCCTTTTAATCAGGATGAAAGAGGCTTTGTAGCCATAGCCATATTTTTGGTTATTATCGCCTTATTACAACTTACCTTTTTAAAGAAAATGCGTTGGTTTTAAATTACCAATTTCTACACTTACGCATAACCTCTCTATAAGAGGCTTTTGTGTCAATGGAAAGTTGTTTCTCGTTTATCTTTCTGTTAATATGGTTAAGCAACGGTTGTATTTCGTTGATAATAGAACGTGCCTGCCTGTCAAAAGCTTTTTGTGCTTCCATCGTGGTATTAACCGGTTCCGATATAACCTTTTTTGCCGCCTTTGTTAAAGCCTTTTTTATATCCGGTTCAAAAAATCTTAATCCTTGCCTAAAGATTTCCACATGCTCAGCTTCATGAGCTTTAATGGCACTATATTCACAAGAACCCGGTTTATAGGCCGAATCTATATAGACACGCAATTTTTCATAACCGATTGTAAAAGTTATTCGCTTAACACCGGCGCAATGTTGCTTTTTCTGCCGAAAAACAGTTCCCTCGGCCTGATAATCAACATCCAATTTAGCTATTGTTAATCCCCGTACGGTATCAGGCACTTCTGAGGGGGCAATTTTATAAAAGAAATTATGTGAAACGCGGTTATTATAAGTAACTCTGCCCAAATTTTTTTTAAAAACAACGGAAACCTCCGGTTTTGGGCAAATTGCTGTTGCATTTAAAGCAAACAAAAGGCATACTAAAAATACAAATAACTTCTTCATAATTACAGTATAACACAAAGGAGAAAAAAAATGCAAATTATTTCTTGGAATGTCGCATCCGTTCGGGCCAGATTACCACTTATCAGGGATTTATTGGTTCAAAAAAATCCGGATATTCTTTTTTTACAGGAAATAAAAGCCACAAATGAAACCTTTCCCTTTGATTATTTTAATCAACTAGGATACCGAAGTGTCATCAGTGGTCAAAAAGGGTATAACGGTGTTGCTGTTTTATCAAAATTACCGATTGTTGAGCCGTTAGATGAATTGCCGACTCTGCCTGTAGCAGATGGAGAGCAAAAAGAGTCCCGTTTTGCTCAGTGCATTTATAAAGGAATACGCCTTATCAGCGTGTATGTTCCCAATGGCAATCCGCCCGAAAAAAATCCTGATGACACGTCAAGACTAATCTATAAATTAAAATGGATGGAAGCCCTAACAAGTTATTTAAAAAATTTATCTGCTTTAAAAGCACCATTTATTATCGGGGGCGACTTTAATGTTATTGAAAAAGACGCAGATGTCTATAATCCGGACGTTTACAGAACAAACGCCTTAATGCTGCCAAGCGTCAGAGAGGCTTTTCAACGCCTAAATGCCCTCCCTGTTACAAACACGCTCCGCCATCTTAACAAAGAGGCTCATATCTATTCTTTTTGGGATTTTCAGGCAGGAGCTTGGCCTAAAAATAACGGCATGCTTTTAGACCATATTTTTGTATCAAATCCCTTGGAACAAAGCTTAACAGCCTCAGGCGTTTACAAAGATTTCAGAGCCAAAGAAAAACCTTCTGATCATGCACCAGTTTTTTGTCATTTAAAATTATAATGATAACAAAACTCTTGCAAAAAAAATAAATACTCCTATACTTTGGTAAAAAAAAAGGATTTTTATTGATGAAACGTTTTATCTCACTTTTGTGCTGTTGTTTTATCCCTTTAAGCTCTTTGGCAGATACAGATAAATCAACCTCTTTTTCTGACACAGTTAAATCAACATTTTGCAATATCATTAAATCAAAAGATTATTCTTTACTTGTTCCTATCAATACGTGGCATAACCGATACACCTATGATAAGGAAAAAACTGATTCTTATAACGAACGCCCTTGGGGAATCGGCTTTAGCAAGGATTATGTTGATAAAAATGATAACCGCCACTCTCTCTTTTTTATGAAATTTCAGGATTCGCATAACAAAACAGAGCCTTTTTTTGGTTACGCCTATACAGCCAGATGGGCATTAAACAGTAAAAAAGATTTATTTGTCCTAGCCGGCGGAACTCTTGGCATTACTGCCAGAGAAGACTATAACTATATCCCTTTTCCGGCACCACTGCCTATTTTTGGTTTGGAATACAAAAACTTTGTGCTTGAAAACACCTATATCCCCGGCGGTAAAAATAACGGCAACGTTTTATTTACCTGGATTAGGTGGAAATTTTAAAAATAAATTATCTTTTTTAGGCTAAAAAAACGGGTTTTATCTTTTAAAATCCGTTTTTTTATTCTTAAAACATACACACCATATTTTTAGCAAATAATCCTTTGTATATATTTGTTTATAAAAAAATATTGACAGGAATTTTTGCTTGTGATAAAATTATAAAGTTCAACGCAAAAATTTTGCGCTTAAATTAACAACTAAAGAGGATACAATGAAAAAAGAAAACGAGCTTGTACTCATTGCCGATGTCGGCGGTACAAATGTCAGATTTGGTACATATACCCCAGGAGAAGAAACAGCTCATTTTGACAAAAAATATCTTGTCTCAAAATTTAAATCTTTTGAAGAAGCAGTTCAAACCTATATGACTGAAACAGGTAAAGAGCCAACCCTTTGTGTTGTCGGTGCTGCCGGCAATATTGATGAAGAGGCTCAAGAGGTTTTAACATCCAACACCCCATGGCGGGTCAGCATTCCCAAACTTAAAGCTAAATTCCCACAATTTAAAAAAGCCAGCTTAGATAATGACTTTGCTCTACAAGGATGGGCTATCGGTGGATTGGATCAACACCAATATCGTCCCTTATTTTCCACCCCGATAACAACGGATTTAACCACATCAAAAGTTGTTGTTTTAGGTCTTGGCACCGGGTGCGGTACTTGCTTGTTAATGAAAAACGGAGAAATTAATCAAACTATTTTCACATCCGAATCCGGCCACAGCTCTTTACCTCATGTTGATTTTGGCAACTCAGATAACAACGTTTTAAACAAGGTTTTAAAAGCACTTAAAGAAAGATACGAAAAAAACGGCAAAGGCATTGTGGTGGAGCATATCATTTCCGGCACCGGCATCCGTAACGTTTATCACGCTATTAAAGACGGCGTTATTCCACCGGATGCGGATAATTTAGTTAGTGCTTTTAAGATTGAAAAATTGGCCGAATCCGGTGATCCGATTGCACTTAAAACATTTGATATTGTTTTTGCTTATTTAGGGGCTCATACAGGCTCTATTGCTTCAACCGTAAAGGCTGATAGTATTTTTTATTGTGGCGGATTGTTATCCAGTTCCTGGGTACAAGGCCGATTAGAACAATCAGCAGAGTTTAAAAAACAATTAGAACACCGTGCCGGCATGACTGATGCGATGAAATCTTTGCGTTTTAACGTTTCACTTTACCGTGAAATGGCTGAAAAAGGAGCTATCGTTCGGGCCAACAGATTGGCAGAAGAACTCCACTCCGAAGAAGCTAAGAAAAAATCAAATCTTAATCTGTTGCAAGCCTTAACAACGGCTTATGCTTTGTTGGAATCAGAATGTCCACAAGCATTGCCTAAAATGAAAAGGGTTTTAAAAGCCGTCAATCATTATAAAAAGGTTAATCAGGCAAATAATTCTCGTCAAATGACAACAAAATAAAAAAAATACCCCTTGTCAATTTAGCAAGGGGATTTTTTTATTTCTCAATAATGCCACCGCAAATAACTTCACCTTTTAAATTATAGCAGACAACGGATTGTCCTTTTGTTAAAGCACTCTGCGGTTCATCAAATACAACCTTTATTTGTGTATGAGATAATTTAGTTAAAACAGCAGGCACCATCTTACCCGCCGAGCGATATTTTGCCATCACGGGAACACTTGATTCTTCCATCAATACTCCACCCCAAACAACTTCATTGGCAAGACAACTGTTTTGAAACGTCGCCTCTTTTTCACCGACAATAACCTCATTATTTTCCGCATCTAATTCTACCACATATAAAGGCACCGGATAGGCAATACCCAGCCCTTTTCTTTGGCCGATGGTGTAATTAAAAAATCCTTGATGTTCCCCCAAAACAGTCCCTTTAATATGGCGAATAACACCTTTTTTAGGCATTTGTTCCAAAAGGTCGGTATAATCTCCACTATAAAAATCCTGACTGTCTTTTTTTTC
>CALCTR010000074.1 GCA_937906925.1 uncultured Alphaproteobacteria bacterium | reverse complement strand
GAAGTGCACTTTCCGCTTCTTCCCAGCTGTTTCCTCCAAACATATCATCCATACTGATCTTGTCAAACAGGTCACCTAAAGGTCCCTGTCCTTCTTTTTTTCCAACAATAGAAGCAGAACACTGAATCCATATAGGATTTCCAAATTCAATGCTCTGCTTTCCAACCATTCTATTCTTTTTGCTTGTTGCATTTAACTGTACTTTATTATCTATTATTTTATTTTTTTGTTTTTCTTTACTCACACTGACCTTCCTTTCGAAGAAATTCTGCATTGGAATCAAAATTAATTGACTTTCCCAAATATAAAACCATTTCTTCTTTTTCTATATAGTGTGAGAATTTTTTTATAAATTATGCTTATATAATATATCATTTTCAATTTACTAACCACATACCAGCCCGTTTCTATATCCAAAGTATGTTTCTTAAAAAATATATTACTTAAACTTCTTTTCAACAATATTCTTTAATACAATCTGCAAAAAGGCAATGCCAAATTTTCTGTTCTTTGTTACTTTCTCTTATATTTAGAACAGGATTCTTATTCTTTCTTGACACTTTCTTTCTGTTTTGTATAATCAAAAAGGAATTTCAAATTACTATAAATCTTCCTCTACCGGCGTGTGCTTAATAAATAGTAATAATATACAAGTTACAAAGGATTTTTAATATGGAAATAAACATCATCACTTACCTCATTATCTGCCCCTTATTATTCCTGGCAGGTTTTGTAGATGCCATCGGCGGAGGTGGCGGATTAATTTCGCTTCCGGCATATTTACTGGCGGGGCTTCCCATGCATCAGGCAATCGCTACGAACAAATTATCTTCTGCCTGCGGTACCACTTTGGCAACCATACGCTTTATAAAAAATGGATTAGTAAATCTAAAATTTGCCATTCCTTCTGTTATTAGTGCAATCTTAGGTTCTTCCATCGGTGCCAGACTTTCTCTCCTTACAGAAGAAAGCCTTATGGAAAATCTTCTGTTTGTAGTTCTTCCGATTGCCGCTTTTATCGTTCTAAACAAAAACTTGTTCAAAGATAAGGAGAACAGAACGCTTGCTTTAAATAAAAGAACTTATCTTGTGGCTATCATTGCCGCCCTGTTTATCGGTATGTATGACGGCTTTTATGGCCCGGGAACCGGTACGTTTCTGATCATTGCCTTTACCGTATGGGGAAAAATGAATGTTTCCACAGCCAATGCCCAGGCAAAGGTAATCAATCTGACTACTAACCTGACTTCCCTGACTATTTTTTTATTAAATGGACAGGTATTGTTTTCCTTGGGTATTGCCGGCGCCATCTGCAATATGATTGGCAGTTATTTAGGTTCCGGTCTTGTAATGCAAAAAGGAAGTAAAATTGTAAAACCCGTCATTTTATTTGTTTTATTTCTATTATTCTTAAAAATATCAGAAAAAACGCGTTTTATCGTACTATTTTTTGGAGTGGGGAGTTCTCTTTCATACGTAAGCGGTAATCCATATATCACATTTTTGGCAAATTGGACTGTTTGCAAATATAAGGCTAACTCTGTATAATTAGCTGAAGTTAAATCAAATTTAAAAACCGTTTCATTTATCTGTTCGCTTTTAAAATTAAAACCTTTATTCTGCCATCTATGAATAAAATTTTGTTTTTTATGATTTAAATTATCGGGGGATACAAAATTAATAAAAGCAGATTCCCCCTCTTTTAATTGAAAAACAAGAGCTTCATTATAATCAGCATAAATAATCTTTGCCAATTTTTTAAGATTTAATTTATCTTTTAATTTTAGTCTATTACCCTCTTTTTTAAAAACAATGCCCTGTTTTTTATAAAAAGATATAGTTTCTAAGTCCTCTTTCTTTGTCAAACCGGTTGTATCAATAAACGCCGTCCACTTTTCATTCTCAGGCAACCAAAATTCACCGGTTGCCATCCTTTCAAAATATATCCTGTTTAAGCGTAACAAATGGGTATTTTGAACCGATACAAAACCCGTATAACCCAACATTTCCTGACAAAATCTGTTTGATAAAACACCCTGCGATAGTGTTTGTCCTTTATTTTTAAAATAACTATCTAATAACAAAGAAGATTTATGTTTTTTTAATATTTTATTTTTTAATTCTGGCGTTAAAAGAGTATTTCCCTCATAAAACGAATTAAAAGATGTGTAAAACTCTTTAGTGTCTTGTATGTCCGTTTCAAAATTCTCTCTTGAAAAATCAGATTGATTCAATGATGGTGCGATAATTTGCTGTTTCTTAAAATAATCAAGAACGGCACTTAATTCTTCCTTAGGTAAAAGAGATAACAGAACTAATTCTCTTTTTAAGTGCAAAACGGTTGCCCGCTCCAACTGTTTTTCCCCAAGTGTCGGATGTTTTTGGTGCAACTCCTTTTGAATGTGTCTTTTTATGTCTGTAACGGGACCTGGTTGCATCTCCTTGTATACACCACCTCTAACCGCCTGCTCTACCTCATCTATAAAATAAATCAGATATGATTCTTTGTTTTGTTGTAAAAAAGCATTAAATCCTGCATGCCCTAATTCATGTATGACGGTTGAAAGCATCTTATCATCCGGCCGAACACTGTTGACATAAATTGTTTTTTTTCTATCAAAAAAAGCCGGTATTTCCAAATTAAAATTGATAGCAATGCTAACTTCTTTTGTGTGGCGGGAAATATAACGTAAATCATCAATCAATGAGGGATATTTTTCAATATTACGACTTAATGTGTTAAAAAAGTACTCCTCATCAACAAAAAGACTAATCCCTGACGGAAACTGAATAACAGAAAATGAAATATTTGTTTTTAGCCATTCTTTTATTTTTTTAGGCAATAAGGTTGTTTGAAATGCTTTATCAAAAAGCACCGGGTTCGCTTTTTTCTCGTAAACAGAGCTTTTTGCCAGTATCGGTTTAACATCTTTATGGTTATATAAAGCGGATACCATATCAAAAGGTTGAGAAAGCAACCAATTTTGACAAAAGGCCTGTTCCTCAGATGTTAATAAGGCTGTTAAAAGAACCCGAGCTACGCTATCTATATTGTCATAAGAAAGCGACTTTTTATCTTTAATCAGCTGTATCAATGCATCTGTTGTCATCAGTTTCTCCCCATCAGAAGCATTATAACATATTCTTTTTTATTTGAAAAGGATTTTAAGCATACAATTAAAAAAAACAAAAAAGCTACCTATTGAGGTAGCCTTTATGGTGGGTGTAGCTGGACTCGAACCAGCGACCTTTGCGATGTGAACGCAACGCTCTAACCAACTGAGCTATACACCCTGAACTTTTTTAGTTATACTGATTAAGTCCCCTTTTGTCAATGAAATAATCTTCTTTTATAAAAAAAAGTTCTTTTTAATGACATAAGACTTGATTTTATAAAATCTTTCGGCTAAAATGGCAAAAGTTTTTTGTTAATTTTAAGAGGATACAGTATGCAATATAAAAGTGAAAAGAAATTAGACGATAAGTTTAATCCGGCAGAGATTGAACAAAGAGCCATTCGTTTTTGGCAAGAGGATAACACGTACGCTTTTGACAAAGAAGCTTCTCGTGAAAATACTTTTGTCGTTGATACACCGCCACCGACAGTATCCGGCTCCTTGCATATCGGTCATATCTTTTCATATACCCAAACAGATGTGATGGTTCGCTATAATCGGATGAAAGGTAAATCCATTTTTTATCCCATCGGATGGGATGATAACGGTTTACCAACCGAAAGACGTGTCCAAAATTATTATAATATTGCCTGTAACCCAAACATTGCTTATGATAAGGATTTTAAGCCTATCCATAATCCTAAGAATGAGGGTAAAAGACAGGAAGTTTCCCGTCAAAACTTTATTGAAGCTTGTGAAGAACTCACTGCTATGGATGAAAAAGCTTTTGAAGATATTTTTCAACGTATCGGCCACTCCTATGACTGGAGCTTAAAATATACAACAATCGGACCTAAGGCCATTAAAGAAGCTCAAAAATCATTTTTAGATTTAGTTGATAAAAATATGGTTAAATCTATTGAAGCACCAACAATGTGGGATGTAACATTCCAATCTGCCATTGCACAGGCTGAAATTGAAGATAGAGAAACTGCCGGCTTCTTCCACGATATTGAATTTAAGGTAGAAGGATCTGATACAACCTTTACCATCGCCACAACACGACCGGAATTTTTACCGGCTTGTATTGCTGTTGTTGCCCATCCGGATGATGAACGCTATAAACCATTTTTTGGCAAAAAAGCTATCGTTCCGCTTTTTGACATCCCTGTTCCGATTGTTCCCTCCGAACATGCTGAAATGGATAAAGGAACCGGTATTATGATGGTTTGTACTTTTGGTGATGCTGCCGACGTTGCTTGGTGGAAACAATCCGGTCTGCCAATTAAACAAATCATCGGCTTGGATGGTCGCATTATGCCTATTACTTATGGCGAAGGAGCTTTTGTAACGCTTAACAAAGAAAAAGCTCAAACAAATTTTGCCCGTATGGCCGGCCTTAAAGTAAAAGATGCCCGCACCCAGGTTGTTGAAATGCTGAGGGAAACCGGTGCCTTGCTTGGTGAACCAAAACCGCTTATGCACCCTGTTAAATTCTATGAAAAAGGTAACATTCCATTGGAATTTGTTTCGTCACGTCAATGGTTTATTTCAATTTTAAAATATAAGGAAGAACTTTTAAAATTGGGTCAAAAAATCAAATGGACACCATCACATATGCAATCTCGTTATGAAGCTTGGGTTGACGGACTTAATCAAGATTGGTGTATTTCCCGTCAACGCTTTTTCGGTGTTCCTTTTCCTGTTTGGTATCCGTTGGATGCAAACGGTGTTGTGGATTTTGATCACCCGATTTATGCTTCTTTAGATCAGTTACCTGTTGATCCATCAATAGCAACACCAAATGGTTATACTGAAGAAATGCGTGATAAACCAAACGGATTTACAGCAGATAAGGACGTTATGGACACATGGGCAACAAGCTCTTTAACACCGCAGATTGCTTTAGCTCACGCACCGGAAGGTCATCATTTGAGTCTACCTTTTGATGCCAGACCGCAAGCACATGATATTATTCGTACCTGGGCATTTTATACAATTATGAAAAGCTTTGCCCATGAAGGAAAAGAACCTTGGCATGAAGCTCTCATCAGTGGATTTATTTTAGATCCGGACCGCAAAAAAATGAGTAAATCTAAAGGCAATGTTGTTACCCCTATTGATTTGTTAATTAAGCACTCAGCTGATGCTGTTCGTTATTGGGCCTCCCGTGCCAAATTGGGCATAGATACTGCTTTTGAAGAGCAAATTATGGAACAAGGCCGAAAACTCACGATGAAGATGTTTAACGCCAGTAAGTTCGTCTTTATGATGGTTGAAAAATCAGGTGTTTCATTAACCGGCAGCTATACGCAGAACATTACGCAAGAATTAGATAAAGCCTGGTCAATGAAATTAAAAGACGTTGTTATAAGTGCAAATAAAGCTTTTGAATCAAATGATTATGCTTTTGCCTTAGAATTAACGGAAAAATGTTTCTGGGATTTCTGCGACAATTATTTAGAGCTTATTAAAGGGCGTGCTTATGGGGAAAATCCGATTTCTGCCGTTTCTACCTTAATGTTGACCATTGATGTTTTAATGCGTCTGTTTGCTCCGGCTCTTGCCTTTACAACTGAAGAAATATGGCAATCTCGCCCATGGCATACAACTGAAACCTCTATTCATAAAATGCCATTCCCATCGGCTAAAGAATTTGACAGCATTGATGGAACACAAGGTGTTTATGATCAAGCCGTTCTGTTAATCAACTTAATCAGAAAAGAAAAAGCAGAGCAAAAACGCTCTGTGAAAACACCTGTTTTAGAGTTGGTTGTTTCTGTTCCTGAAACGGTTATTGAATTACAAACTAAATCTAAAGAGGATATCATCAATGCAGCCAATATTAAAGAGAATAATATCTCTTTTGCTTCGGGTGATGCCTTTTGTCTTTCTACCTGCGTATTTGGTGAGGACGAAAAAAAGATAAAAGCATAAAAGGGCTACAGGGTATGAAGAAATTTTTAACAAGTATAGGTATCCTCTGTTGTTTATTTCTTCTTACCCTGTTTTATTTTTTTATCCATGATGTTTATCGTTTTTATCAACACAACAATGCCCGTTTAGAAAATAAAAGCTCAGTTCCCATTGTTTTTGCCGGTGATGATGGATATGTAACACCGATTTTAGTTGCCCTCACCTCTTTAAACCTCAACACCAAAACCAAAATTGATGTTTTTATTTTAACAAGTGGTTTTTCTCAAGAAAATCAATCACTTTTAAATAAACTGGATAAAAGACTTAATCATATTCAAATTAAAATTATATCTGTTGATGAAAGTTATTTTAAAAATCTGCCGGTCAATAAAAACTGGAGTACCGGTATTTACTATCGCTATTTAATCCCGTTGATTTTTAAGGATTATCAAAAAGTTTTGTATCTGGATGGCGATATTTTAGTTTTAAAAGATTTAACTAAGTTGTTTGCTACAAATATTGAAAACTATGCTTTAGCCGGTGTTAATGATGCTGATTTAGACTTTTTTTTAAAAAAGCCCTTATTTAATAAACAAAATTTTTATATAAATTCAGGTATGTTATTGATAAATATAGATAAGTTTAAAACAAAAGTAAACAATCTTTTTATCACTACAAATATGTATAAAAATACTTTTACCCACTATGATCAAGATGCTATCAATCTTATATTTAAGGATGAAATAAAGCTGTTACCGCCCAAATACAATACGCTTGTAAACACAGAAATTCCCTCGTTACAGACCGTTATTTATCACTATTCAGGCCAACCGAAGCCTTGGAAAGAAAAAGCTATTCACTTTTATGAATGGCAAAAATATCAAGCATTTATGACTGCTATTTTAGATGACAAAGGCTTTCCGTTTTTTATTTACCCTGTTTATTTATTTAACAAGTTATCTTTTTATGGACAAAGAGGATTTGCTAAACTTTTTTATTGATTTTTCTTTTCAGTTTTTTTAAATTTTTCTGTTCATCCGGTGTCAATGTTTTGGATTCAATCATTTTTTGGATGCCTTTGTTAAAAGTTACATCATCAAGCTTTGATTTTTTTAAATAACTCATTGTTCGCCTTTTACATTTTAAATAACAAACAGATAGTAGCCACGCCGCTCCCATAGAGGCATAATAATCCTTGCTTTTAAAATCATCCAAAATCTTAAATATTTCAGATAAATAGTCTTTATTTACAAAATAAATTAATAAAACAACCAAAGCAAATCTTAAATCATATTCTTTGGATGATTTAAGATAGGGTAAAATAAAATTAAAAGTATATTTAGGATAAATTTTGATGATTTTTAAATGCGTGCAAAAAGCATCACATACCGCCCAATTTGTAATTTTAGGAACAAAATCTTTAATCAATTCAAAATCTTGTTTCTTTTTTATCAGATGGGTTATAATTAATCCTTGTAACATAGTCTCTTCAAAATAAGTGGGCGTTTCTAAAAGAAAAGATTTTCCCTCCTCTGTTAGAGACATTGTTTTTGCCAATCTTTTTAAATCAGGCAACCGAACACCTAAAATATTTTTTTCGTTAGGAATAAGTTTTTGTGTAAATTTTTGATAAACTTTATCCTGTAGCTTCAAAAGGTTTTGGTAAACTTGTTCTTGAAGCACGCTTCTTTTTGTATTCATTTTTATTATTGCCTTAAAATATATTCTTTATTTTATCATCTTTATCAGTGTATTATAAAAAACAACTTTTGTAAATATATTATAAACACCAAAATTTATAAAAAAACAAAAAAACCTCTTGACAAGCGTATAAATTTTATATAAAAATACATCTGTCGCCGCTATGGCTCAGTGGTAGAGCACTCCCTTGGTAAGGGAGGGGTCGTGAGTCC
>CALCTR010000073.1 GCA_937906925.1 uncultured Alphaproteobacteria bacterium | reverse complement strand
GGGATATTACCGTTTTTATACATAGGATCTTCTCCAAAGCGGTAACCACTGTGTCCGCAAAACATCAAATTGTTGTCAATGCTTTCACCATGAGCGATAGCTGTCAATGTTTTGTTGATGCAAAATGAGCGGGAATCTGGAAGTCTATCCAAATGACCATTTGCTTGAGACCAACCGGAGAAAGCACAAGCTGATAAACAACCGACACAGTTTGCTCTGTCATATTTTATTTGCTCATGCTCATTGTTAGATAAGAAGATGATTGAGTTGTCCGGTGTTCTAACTGCAACGGGTCTTGGTCCGTTTATAAATTCATTAGCCCGTTTAAAGTCATGCTCTGTTAAATAAACGGTATGAGCTTGAGAAATTGCAAATGGTTTTACAAAAATACCTTCCGGCTTTTCAGTATACGGCATTTCTGTATCCTTTCTTTCCATCAGTGTTCTTAAAAACTTATTATTGACTGCTGAAGAGTAAAAGCCGGTTGGAGAAAACCGTTGCAAAATGATATCACCCTTTTTAAGGGCACGCAGACACCCTTGCCAAGCTTTAGCAACAGGACTTTCTTTTGTTAATAATGGTCTTGTGCCTAATTGAAAGGCGATAGGGCCAATTTCCGGATTATCAATTAAATCTTCAAATTCGGATAAATTCCATACGCCACCCGCCATGATAAGGGGGACATGATGTAAATTGTATTCATTTAATTGTTTGCGTAGTTCTACTAAACGCATATATGGGCTTTCTGGTTTTTCTGGGTTTTCTGAGTTGGAAAGGCCGTTATGTCCACCGGCTCGCCATGGATCTTCATAAACAACACCACCCAAAAATTCCATACAATTTTTGTAACTTCTGAGCCACAAAGCTCTAAAGGCTCGGGCAGAAGAAACAATCGGGTAATAATATAAACCGTATTTAGAAGCAATTTCTGCTAATTTGTAGGGCATACCGGCCCCACAGGTAATGCCGTGGACAAGGTTATGTACTTTATCTAACATACCATCTACAACCGGGACGGCTTCCCCCATTCTTTTTTGGTATTGGAAACGTAAAGAGCCAAGTGTTTCTTGTACTTTTTCACCCATAGCAACAATTTTTTCCTGATATTTTTCAGGGGCTTTTTCTCTCAGGTTTGTCATGACTTGCTCACAGGCATTCATAACCCCTTCTAAAATAGGGATGCTACCTCCCATTTCCCAAAGAACATTCATGTGAATACGGCCGTTTCCGCCAGCAATTTCGTGAGCGATTTTGGCTTGTGATATCCCGCCACGAATGGACATTTCAATCAATTCTTTATGTCTTTCTGGTCTTGTTTTTTGTGTGTAAACTTTAGGAATAACTTTGCCGTTTTCATCATACTCATCAGCAAAAACGCCGGATATCGTACCAACGGCACCGGCCTTTGCCCAAGCACCGGAGGATTGGCCGTCTGAAACGGCAATGCCTTTTCCGCCTTCAATCAGAGGAATGACCTCTTTGCCTGAAATCATAACCGGATTAATTTTTTTCATAATATTTCCTTTCAGTAATAGTGTCTTAGAAGAACTAAGACGAGTAATTATGTTTCTGAGTATAACAAAAAACAATATAAAGAGCAAAGATTTTTTGAGTTTTTTTTAATTTAAAATAAAAATGCTTGTTTTTTTACAGAGTTTTACTATACTGAAAACTATGATAGTTGACAAAGACAGAATTTGTTTAACCGGAGAGGGTATTTCTGCAGAGGAGATGAAAAAATTCTCCAAGTTGTTGCATTTGCCTCTTTGGCCATGCACAGAGAGTCCTTTTTTGTCTTTAGGTGCAAAAAAAGATATGCCGATATTATATGTGGTTATCGGTAATGTTTCTGAAGAACGCTTTAAAGAATTGCTCAAATTACCGATTGAATGTATTATTGATTCAGGGGCTACAAAAAAGAGTATTGTTGATTTTACAAATGAGCAAAAGAGACACAAATATCCAAATTCATTAAGTTTTTTGTTGACGGGTCCATCTGTTTATAAATATGATGTTGCCTATATTTTTACTTCGGCACTACAAATAAGAAGAAAGTTTTCCGACGCTAGACGAAAAGCTATTCATTTGGCGGTTCATGAATCTTTGGTAAACGGTCTTTTTCACGGTAATTTGCAACTTTCCAGCTCTATGCGTCAAGATGTAGTGGGATTTGTTTCATATATAGATTTAATCAGTCGCCGTTTAAACACACCAAGATACGCCAAACGAGCAGTTTCTATTTGTTCGGTATGGAATAAAGCTCGTTTAGAAATTAAAATTAAAGATGAGGGTATGGGGTATTCTTTGGCACAAATTTTAAAACGAAGTTCCGCTGATGCCGACTCAAAAAGCGGACGGGGATTGCAAATTATTGCCCATGCTGTGGATTCGTGTACCATTGATAATTATGGGAAAGAGATTACCCTCTCGTTTTTGCGAGAAAATAAAAAAAGTACCGCTGTACAAAATTTGGTGTTGACACCAGATACGATAAATCAAACGGATATTTCTGCCAGTAAGGTGCTGATTATTGAAGATAACAAAAGTAATCAGGCACTGTTGGCCGGTTTGTTAACACAGATTGGAATTGGACATATTGAAGTTGCTTCAACCGGTGAAGAAGGGCTTGCAAAAGTCAATACCTTTAATCCGGATTTGATTATATTGGATATTGTATTGCCTAAAATGGATGGATATGCGGTTTTGTTACAACTCAGACAGATAGATAAAGCACATAAAATCCCTATTTTGATACAAACTTCAACCGATACACGTGAGGCTCGGGATAGGGCCTTTAAAGCCGGTGCATCTGACTTTATTACCAAGCCGATAAATCCGTTGGAATTTTTTACCCGTGTTAGGGTTCATTTAGAAAATAAAAAGTTGGTGGAATACCTTTCAACACAATTAAATCAGATAAATGATGAATTAAAAAATTCCCAAAAAATGCAACGCAGTCTTTTGCCACAAACAACTCAATTGGAACAAATTAGAGAAAGAATGGATATAGATATTGCTTCTTTCTTTTCACCATCAGATCGTTTAGGTGGAGATTTTTGGCAGATTATAGAATTATCGGAGAAAAAATTTGGTTTATTTTTATGCGATTTTTCCGGACATGGATTTTCAGCGGCATTAAATACGTTTAGATTGCATACGCTGGTCTTTCAATTAAAGAATCAGGTTAAAAATCCGTCAGACTTTTTAAGGTTGCTTAATTTGCAGTTGTGCCAGTTGTTGCCAAGAGGGCAGTTTGCTACATTTTTCTTTTGTATATTTGATACAAATGCACAAACACTTTCATATGCCGGAGCCGGTTCTCCGCCACCGTTTTTAAAAACACGTAACGGGATTTTACTTCTTTCAACACAAGGGTTACCACTGGGTATTTCACCACAGGCAAAGTATGATGATTATAAAATTGATTTTTGCCCTGGTGATAAATTGATATTGTATAGTGATGCTTTAATTGAAGAGTGTTCGCAAGATGGGTTGCGTTTGGGAGAGGAAGGGCTTTTAAGTTTGTTGCAAACTGTTTTTAAATATAAGGACAATAGAGATGCCGTTTCTCAGCTGATGCAATTATTCTTTAAAATGTTGCCACCCCCTCCGCAAGATGATATAACTCTTGTGTGGGTGGATGCTTTATATCCCAGAGGTAAAAAGAAATGATTCGGTTGTTTGTAGAAGAACCGTTGTTTGAGGGGGGAGTAATTTATCCCGATGAGAAAAAAACACATTACATGCTTCATGTTATGCGGTTGACCGACAAAGATGAAGTTTTTCTTTTTAACGGCAAAGATGGGGAATTTAAATCTACCTTGGAGTTTGTGTCCAAGAAAAAAGTTTGTCTTAATATTACACAACAAATCCAAGAATATAACCCGACAAAACCCTGTGTTTTATGTCCCGCTATCATAAAAAAAGAGAATATGGATTTAGTTCTTCAAAAAGCAACAGAATTAGGTGTTAGCAAGATTATTCCGATTATTACGCAAAGAACTGTTGTTAGGGGATTTAATTTAGAACGAGCTAAAAGCATTGTTGCTGAGGCGGCCGAACAGTCAGAACGATTGGATGTACCATATATACATGAGCCGATTCGGTTAATGGATCTATGGTCCGTTTTACCTGAAGAAATGACTCCTGTTTTTTTAACAGAACGAGGAAAAACAGGTTTAAAGCCACTTTCTGCCATTAAGTTGCCGGCATTCATTATTGGGCCGGAGGGCGGATTTACAGAAAAAGAAACATCTTTTTTGTTAGAGCAAAAAAATATTGCTCCACTGCATTTGGGGAATACCATTTTAAGGGCTGAAACAGCATCTATTGCTGTATTGGGAGCATGGGTATGGACGCAAACGGAGTTTGATAAATAAAAATCAAAATCTTTCTTTTTAAATTTAAATGGTCATTTTTTTGCGTATTGTTATATAAAAACCGCCTATCTGGGCGGTTTTTATCTTTTGCGATTATTGAATTTTAAAATAAAAACTTTTGAGCTTCTTCCAATTCTTCCGGTGTATTGATATCTGCCGGAGCTTCTTCAATTAACTTAACACTGGGGACAACAAGAGCGTAAATACTCATGCCATTTTCCAAAGCTCGCAACTGCTCTAATTTTTCAATATTCTCCAAAACACCCACCGGATAAGAAATAATTTCCTGTAGAGCCTTAGCACGATATACATAAATACCAATATGCCAATACGCAAAATCATAATCAGCAACTTCATCCCGATTAAAAGGTATAGGTGAGCGAGAAAAATAAAGGGCTCTGCCAAAATTTTCTCCTTCTCGCAATCCCATAGCAATCTTGACGTGTGAAGGGTCATTGATGTCTTTTTTATCTGTAATTTTCATACCGACGGTTACAATATCGGCCCCTGTTTTTTCCATCACGTCAACCAATTCTAAATTTAATTTTGGATCAACATTAATTCCATCTCCTTGAAAAGAAATAGCAATATCATATTTTGTGCCTGTTGGATCAATTTCTTTTAGAGCGGCTGCAATTCTATCAGTGCCGGATGGTAAAGAAGGATCCGTCAAAATAGCTTGTGCACCAAATGTTTTAGCCACATCTATAATTTCTTGATCACCGGCTGCGATATAGACATCTTCTTGTGGATGTACTTGTATGGCATGCTCATAGACATGTTGGATTAAAGTTTTACCGTTAATAACAGCCAAAGGTTTATTTGGCAAACGGGTTGATTTTAAACGTGTTGGAATTAAAACAGCTACTTTTGACATTCCTCAAACTCCTTTTTAATACGGTTAATAACTTCTTCTTTTGCAGTGCCAAGATAAGGTTTTCCCGGTTGATTCCAAACCGTCCCTGGCCAATAAGGGTCTGTATCATAACGACAAATTACATGCACATGTAACTGTGGTGTTAAATTACCAATCATGGCAACATTTGTTTGAGTTGGGTTAAAAAGTTTTGTCATTACTTTTTCAGCAAGCTCAATTTCCCGCATCAGCACTAAACGTTCTTCAGTTGTTAAATCCAACATGTTGCGAACATTTTCTTTTCTCGGAACCAAAAAAATCCATGG
>CALCTR010000072.1 GCA_937906925.1 uncultured Alphaproteobacteria bacterium | reverse complement strand
GAGGCACCAACACCCACAAACATTTCAACAAAATCAGAACCTGAAATGCTGAAAAACGGCACATTTGCTTCACCCGCAATGGCTCTGGCTAACAAGGTTTTACCCGTTCCCGGAGGGCCGACAAGCAAGGCTCCTTTTGGTATCTTTCCACCTAACCGCTGAAATTTAATTGGGGCCTTTAAGAAATCCACAATTTCTTGCAGCTCTTGCTTAGCCTCTTCAATACCGGCAACATCTTGAAACGTTACCTTATCTTTTCCTTCCAGTAATTTGGCCTTTGATTTACCAAAGCTCATAGCCTTTCCATTACTGGCAGACATTTGACGCATCATCATAATCCAAATACCTGCAAACAGTAAAATCGGAGCCCATGAAATAAGAGCCATCATCCAGCCCGACTCTGTTTCCGGTGGCAAAGCGGTTATTTTAACATTATGCTCTTTTAAAACAGGAATAACCCCTGAATCTGTTGGAGCATATGTTTTAAATGCACCGGATTTTTGAAATTCACCGGTAATGGATTGGCCTTGAATCTCTACAGATTTAACATCATCTTTTTCAACTGAACTGATAAATTCACTAAATGACAACTCTATTTGTTTTGTTTTATTTGCTCCCGGGAATGTTGTACTGGCCAACAGAACAATAACCGCAAAGAAAACAAGCCAAAAAACAGCTGTATTTGATTGTTTTTTCATTCTACTTTCCTTTTTAACTCTCTTTAATAAACTTAATCTTAATATTAGGTTTTAGGCTATCCTTATAGCGAATTTCCTGATTATTTTCAAGTTCTTTTTCCATTTCAAAAAAAGGGAAACTTTTCTGAACTAAATATGGTATGTTTTTTCTTCTTTTTAAAGGCAAACCTGCCTGAATAACACCGGCAACATCAGAAAAAACTTCAAATCTATCCCATTTTATCCATCGATTCGGTATAACTGTTTTTCTATCTTCCATTTTATGAGCTTCTTTTACCACAAAAACACCTTTTTTATGTGGCACCAAAACACAATGTGCCAATGTCATTTTTTTAGGAAAAGAATAAACAGCTCGCTCTACTAATTCCAGAGAAATAAAATTTTCTGTTTGACCAATACTTTTTAAAACAGAAAAAAGAGCCCGAATTTTAACCTCTTCCGGAGCTGACATAAAAATATCTGTGTGGATTAAAGCATACCCCTCATCAAAATACGTAACACTTTTGCTTAAAAATTCATCAGTATAATATTGCAATGCCACTTGAGCTCTTGTTAAGCGTTTAGCTGAAGAAACAATCGCTTTGGGGGCAATTCCTTTTTCATTTAATACCGGCAAAAAACGTCGCCACTTTACCCGCTCATAAGTTTCATCTTGATTCATGGGATCTTCCACCCAGTTATAATTATGACTTATGAGCCAATCTGTAATTTCTTTTTTTGAAACATCTAAGAATGGACGAATAATCTCAATTCCGTTTCTTTTAAAAACAGATTTCATAGAACTTAAACCGTCAACACCACTTCCTCTGGCTAATCTGGACAAAAACGTTTCTGCCTGATCTTCCATTTGATGTGCTACAAAAAGATAATCTATTTTTTTTTGTTTGCAAAAATCCGTTAGCAGATTATACCGAATTTCTCGTGCCTCTTTTTCAACTCCATGTTGACCGATTTTTTGTTGATTGTGGATAACTTGATGCACAACACCTAAATTTTCAAGAAACGCATGGACAGCTTCTGCCTCTACCGCACTTTCTTCTCTGATATTATGGTTAACAGTTATGGCCGTTAAAGAAATATTCTTTTTTTGACAAAAATCAGACAATAACAGTGTTAAACACAGACTATCAGCACCGCCAGATACAGCGACACCCCATTTTTTATCCATCTGTAGGTTAAGTGTATTTAAAATTTGCTCAAATACCTGAATCGTTAATGCCATTTTTATTTACAAGAAAGTTTTTTAGCTTCTGCCTTTGCTCTATTTTTTAACTTTTCATCTGCTTTAGGAAACTCTGTCGGCAATGATTTAAATGCTGTACAAGCCTCTGTCTTTTTTTGCAATTTATTCATCGTCAAACCCAATTTCAACAAATTATCTGCCGCTTTGGAGTTGTTTTTATATTTGGTAAATCCATCAGCAAAAACACCAACCGCCTGTTCGTAAAGACCTCGGGCATAATACGTTTCGCCCAACCAATAATTGGCATTTCCAACCAATGTAGATTTTGGGTAATCCCGCATAAAGGCTGTAAAGGCTTCTTCCGCCTTTTTATAATCCCCTTTTTTCATCATCTGATAAGCTGCGTCATAAGATTTTTGTGCTTCTTCTTTTGACAGAGTTGTTGTTTTTGTTTCAGAGGAATTTGATTTTTCATTTGACAACATATTAAAACGCACATCAATATCGGCATTCATTTTGGTAATACGTTCTTCCAGTTGTTTTTGTTGAAATTCAATTTGCTCCATTTTAGCCGTCAAATCTTTAACAACCATTTCTTGTTCACTCAGACGATTATATAAATCTTCTAAATTTCCGGCTGGAGCACCTGATTTTATATCAGACGTCTCTACCGTTTCTGACTTTGACTGATAGACTCGTCGTTGCAAAGCGTTAACGTCTTTTTCCAATCGGGTAACTTTATCACTTAACATATCCATTTTAATATCAGCAGATGCAGATACCGACACAAAAGAAAAAGTTAAAAAAGCTGCTAAAATAATTTTTTTCATATCATTCCCCATATAAAAACTCTCCCTATTTTACTAGGAAGAGTTTTTTTTAACAAGTCTTTTTTGACTTATCAGACAAGTTTTTAGTAAGCAACTGTTGTTGCGTTACGATTCTTTGCCCAAGCTTCTTCTGTAGAACCAGGAACAACAGGTCTTTCTTTACCGTAAGAGATAATTCTGATTCTGTCAGATGAAATACCTTTCATAACCAAGAATCTGCGAGCTTCATCAGCACGACGTTCACCTAAAGCAAGGTTGTATTCTTCCGTACCGCGTTCGTCACAACGACCTTCAATCACAATCAAAACACGTGGGTTAGCTTTTAACCACTCTGCCTGTTCTGACAAAACTTTTTTAGAATCAGAATCTAAATCTGAACTGTTTAATGCAAAATAAACAACGTTTTGATTTTCATCTTTGAATTTTTGAGTCATAGCTGTATCTTGTAAATCAGAAATATTTACGCTATCATTCCAGCCACCTTGACCATTACCATATAAATCAGCCCCATCTTTTTGAGAAGCACAAGCACTCAAGAAAGAAACGGCACAAACAACTGCAAGTAATTTTTTAAACATCTTTTTCTTCCTTTAAAAAATAATTAAACAACAAACGGTAGAGAAAATTCATCTATCCTTAAGGCTAATAAAAAGCACAATCTATCTGAAAAGTCAAGATATTTTTTTATATTCAATATTATTTTTTCATCATAAAATTTGTTGATATTTCAAAAAAACATCCATATACTTCTAACGCACTTTAAAGGACTGTATCATGAAAAATATGACCGAGGGCAACCCGCTAAAACTTATTCTTTTATTTATGATTCCCATTTTAATCGGGAATGTATTTCAGCAATTTTATATTCTATCAGATTTATACATCCTAGGCAATTTTTTAAATATTCACGCACTCGCGGTCGCAGGTGCCATGACACCTATTTTTATTATGGCAATGATGACAGCTACCGGTTTTACAAACGGTCTTTGTGTTATAACCGCCCAACGCTTCGGTGCTAACGACATTAAAAGCGTCAGAAAATCTTTTGCCATCGGAATATTACTCAGTTTTTTATTTGCCGGGTTAATTATCTCTTTTTTAATTCTAAATATGGACCCGATTTTAAGAATAATGAATGTTCCTTTTGACATCATTATTGATGCCAAACGCTTTATGAATATTTTAGCTTATGGTCTGATAGCAACGGTTTTTTATAATTTTTTATCCGGCATTTTTAGAGCATTAGGGGATAGCAAAACACCTCTTTATTTTTTAATTTTTTCATCTGTTTTAAACATTATTATCAATATATTTTTAATCACAAAACTACATCTGGATGTAACAGGCGTTGCTCTTGGCACCTGTATTGCTCAGGTAATATCCGTATTATTATGTCTTATCTATATGATTTTAAAATTTCCGTTTCTCCGCATTTATAAAAATGATTTTAAAATCTCTTTTTCCTATTTATCGGAACATCTAAAAATCGCTGTTCCCATGTGCTTGCAAATGTCAATTATCGGTCTTGGCATTATCGTTATTCAAAGTGTTTGCAATCAATTTGGATCCCATACCATTGCAGCCTTTTCTGCAGCTGGAAGAATTGAACAACTTACAACCGTTCCTCTTTTTTCACTGGGAATGGCTCTTTCAACTTACGTTGCACAAAACTTTGGTGCTAGACACATTAGACGTATCCGACAAGGCGTATTGCAATGCTCCTTGCTTTCAGCTATGGCAAGTATTGTTCTGGCACTTATTGCCTTTACATGGGGGGAAGCATTAACAAAATTATTTTTAAACAATCCAGATAAAGAGATTTTAGAACAAGCTCTTATGTATCTAAAAACAATGGCGTTATTCTATTTCTTTTTGGGTCAGATATTTATTTTTAGGACCGCCTTGCAAGGGATGGGAAAAGCCATTTTTCCGCTTATATCAGGCATTATTGAATTAATTACCCGTTGGTATAGTGCCTTTATTTTAGCTTCGTATATCGGCTATAAAGGCATTTGTTATGCCAGCCCTATTGCGTGGACATCAGCCGCTCTTTTTGTTTTTATATCTTATATAGTCATTATCAGAAAATTCAAAGTTCCACTTTTTGGTCCTTTGGATGAAATATCACCTATTAGCCGAGATCTTAAAATCAGACCTCCGGCAAAAAAATAAACATTCAACTATTTTGTTGTTGCAATTTTAGATAAAATAGTGTATAAGAATTCTCAATGGGTGATTAGCTCAGTTGGTAGAGCAGCTGACTCTTAATCAGCGGGCCCAGAGT
>CALCTR010000071.1 GCA_937906925.1 uncultured Alphaproteobacteria bacterium | reverse complement strand
CAGCCATTACTTCACCGGTTGTACCATCAATAGAAAGCATTTCGCCTTCTTTAATGATTGTTTCGCCGACTTTTAAGAATTTGGCATCATAATCAATGCGTAAGTCTGAAACACCGGAAACACAAGGTTTACCCATACCACGAGCAACAACGGCTGCGTGAGATGTCATACCACCACGAGCTGTTAAAATACCTTGTGAAACGTGCATACCGGCAATATCTTCCGGAGATGTTTCAATACGAACTAAGATAACTTTTCTGCCTTCTTCAGCTGCTTTTTCGGCATCTTCTGCTGAGAAAACGGCTTCACCAACGGCAGCACCCGGAGAAGCAGGCAAACCGCTTGTTAAAACAACGCGTTTTTCTGATTTGTCAAACATCGGGTGTAATAATTGGTCTAATTGACTAGCTTCAACACGCATAACAGCTGTTTTCTTGTCAATTAAGCCTTCTTTAACCATTTCAACGGCAATGCGAAGAGCAGCTGTACCGGTTCTTTTACCGTTACGGGTTTGAAGCATCCAAAGTTTACCGTCTTGAATTGTAAATTCCATGTCTTGCATGTCTTTGTAGTGTGCTTCTAATTTAGCACGAATGTCAGACAATTCTTTAAAGACAACCGGGAATTCTTCTTCCATACAAGGTAATGTGGTACCGGAGCGTTCTTTAACCAATTTTGTCATTGGTTGCGGTGTACGAATACCGGCAACAACGTCTTCACCTTGAGCATTTTTAAGATATTCACCGTAGAAGTAGTTTTCACCGGTGGCCGGGTCTCTGGAGAAGCAAACACCTGTAGCAGATGTATCGCCATAGTTACCAAATACCATGGTTTGGACGTTAACAGCTGTACCCCAATCGCCCGGGATGTTGTTTAATTTGCGGTAGTAAATAGCACGGTCTACCATCCAAGAGGAGAACACGGCACCGATACCACCCCATAATTGTTCAAACGGATCTTGCGGTAACGGATGACCGTCGTTGACGCAGATTTCTTTATATTCTTTAATGACTTCTTTTAATTGTTCAACAGTCATTTGGTTATCAAATTGATAGCCGTTTTCTTCACGAACGCGGTCCAAAACAGCTTCAAATTTTGAGCTGTGGACACCCATAACAACGTCAGCATACATTTGAATAAAGCGTCTGTAGCTGTCATAAGCAAATTTTGCATTGCCGGAGCGTTCTGCCAAACCAACAACCGTTTCATCATTTAAACCAAGGTTTAAAACTGTATCCATCATACCCGGCATAGAAACGCGAGCACCTGAACGAACAGAGAATAAAAGCGGGTTTTTCGGATCACCGAATTTGCTGCCCATCTTTGATTCAATACCGGCTAAAGCCGCTAAAACCTGTTCTTTTAATTCAGCAGGATAGGAATGATTGTTTGCATAGTAATATGTACAAACTTCTGTTGTGATTGTAAAACCCGGAGGAACAGGAACGCCGACACGGCTCATTTCAGCCAAGTTAGCACCTTTACCACCCAACAAGTTTTTCATAGAGGCATCGCCTTCGGCTACGCCATCACCAAAAGTATAAACCCATTTTGTCATTAGTTTTTCCTTTACTTGTTAGTTAATTAAAAACCATAACCCCATGCGGAGTAATGGAACCTAGCGATTTTTATTCGTCAAATGTTTATCACTTTTTTCGTTTGATTGCAAGAGATTTTTTTAATTTTAAAAAAGATTATAAAATTGAGTATGTTATGCAAAGAATTTGTGAAAATTAAAAAAAATGTATCTTTTTGCTTTTCTTTTTTAAAAAAACATTGTTATATAGAAATGATTTTAAAATAAAAAGGGGACTATTATGAATTTTATGACTAAAGATGAGATGAATGCTATTTGTACCGGCAGATATCAAGGCGATCCGTTTGCCGTACTGGGGATGCATTTATGTTCTAAAAATATTTTAACACCGTTTTTGTTTGTCAGAACGTTTCAACCGCAGGCCAAAACGGTGGTACTTGTCAGAAAAGCCACCAAGGAAGAAGTGGAGATGAAAAAAATCCATAATGACGGCTTGTTTGAGATGGCTTTTGCTGATGAAACGGAGTTTTTTGAATATTATTTTAAAATCACGCTTTATGACGGTCATACTTATGAAACAGAGGATGCTTACCGTTTTTGGCCGGTTTTGGGCGATATGGATTTGTATCTTTTTAATGAGGGAAATCATAAAGATATTTATCAAAAACTAGGCTCCCAACTTATCACACATCAAGGGGTTAAAGGCGTTAGTTTTGCCGTTTGGGCTCCCAATGCCAAAAGAGTAAGTGTTGTCGGCAATTTTAATGATTGGGATGGCAGACGCCATTTAATGCGTCCCCGCGGTTCTTCCGGTGTGTGGGAGATTTTTATTCCGCATTTGACGGAATGGACGATTTATAAATATGAGATTATCGGACAAAACGGTGATTTGTTGCCGTTAAAAATTGACCCGTACGGTAAAGCGTTTGAAATGCGTCCGAAAACAGGTACGCTTGTTTTTAATCCGAATACCTATGAGTGGCAGGATTCTGATTGGTGCGCTTCAAAACGCTATAAAGCCAATGCCCTTGATTCGGCTATCAGTATTTATGAGGTACATTTAGGCTCATGGCGACGCAACTCTTTAGAGACAAACAGATGGTTAACTTATCGGGAGATGGCTGAAGAATTGCCTGCTTATGTTAAAGAGATGGGCTTTACGCATGTAGAATTTTTGCCGTTGGCTGAATATCCTTTTGACGGCTCATGGGGATATCAGGTAACGGGTATGTATGCCCCGACCAGCCGATACGGCTCTCCGAACGATTTTAAATATATGATTGACAAATTGCATCAGGCCGGTATCGGTGTGATTATGGATTGGGTGCCGGCCCATTTCCCTAAAGATGCGTTTGGTTTGGCTGAATTTGACGGAACGGCTCTTTATGAACATGCCGACCCGCGTCAGGGCGAGCATAAAGATTGGGGTACCAAAATTTACAACTATTCCAGAAATGAAGTTGCCAACTTCTTGCATGCCAATGCTCTTTTTTGGTTAAGAGAATATCATATTGATGCTTTACGCGTTGATGCCGTTGCCAGTATGTTGTATCTGGATTATTCCAGAAAAGAGGGGGAATGGATTCCTAACCGCTATGGTGGCAGAGAAAATATTGATGCCATTAACTTTTTAAGAAAATTAAATGAACTTGTATATGCAGAAAACGCAGGTTATACCACTTTTGCAGAAGAATCAACCGCTTGGCCGATGGTGTCAAAACCGACCTATATCGGCGGTTTGGGCTTTGGCTATAAATGGAATATGGGCTGGATGCATGATACACTCAGATACATTTCTTTAGATGCTATTTATAGACGGTATCATCATAATGAGCTGACTTTTTCCATGTTGTATGCGTTTAATGAAAACTTTACACTGCCGATTTCACATGATGAAGTTGTGCATGGTAAAGGCCCAATGTATGATAAAGTCCCAGGCGATAATTGGCAAAAACTTGCCAACCTCAGGTTGTATTACGCATATATGTTTATGCATCCCGGTAAAAAACTCTTATTTATGGGTAATGAGTTTGCCGTTCAGCGGGAGTGGAATTATGCCGACAGTTTGGATTGGGGCTTGACTCTAAATGAGGGACATAAGTCTATGCAACGCTTTATCAAAGCCTTAAACGGGTTTTACACCACGCATAAGGAGTTGTCGGATTATGATTTTGAAGGGGCCGGATTTGAGTGGATTGACGGTTCTGACGGGGAGAATTCCTGTTTCTCCTTTATGCGTAAAGATAAAGAGGGTAATGCTCTTGTTGTGGCCTGTAACTTTACGCCGGTTCCGCGTCAAAATTATCGCATCGGTGTAAATGAAGCCGGCGTTTATCAAGAAGTTTTTAATTCAGATAGGAGTGAGTTCTTTGGCTCCGGTATTGAAAATAAGGGGGATATTGCAACAGGTGAGGGATGGAACTTTAAACCGCATGCCATAACGGTCCATTTACCGCCGTTAGCCGTTGTCGTTTATCAACTGAAAAAACAAAAATAAAAGGAGTGTTATGAGCCGAACCATTTTAAAAGGAGAACCTTATCCGCTCGGGGCAACCTACGATGGGAAAGGGGTCAATTTTGCTCTTTTTTCGTCAACGGCAACACGAGTAGAGCTATGCCTTTTTGATGAAAAAGGACGGGCAGAAGAGCGTCTTACATTGCCGGAATATACGGATGAGGTTTTTCATGGTTATGTACCGGGGATAAAACCGGGACAACAATACGGATATCGTGTTTGGGGCCCTTATAAGCCGGAAAAAGGCTTGCGTTTTAACCCGAATAAACTCTTGATTGATCCTTATGCCAAACTTTTAACAGGTTCCATATCGGCTCATAACGCCATGCTGGGGTATCAAGTTACCTCTAAAAAAGAGGATTTATCTTTTTCTAAAATAAATTCAGCCCCTTATGTACCAAAAGCCATTATCACGGATGACGCCTCTTTTAATTGGAAAAACGTTTTAAAACCCAAAGTACCGTGGACGGAAGAAATCATTTATGAAACGCATGTTAAAAGTTTTACGGCCCTTAATCCGGAGATTGATAAAGCGTTACGCGGTACGTTTAAGGGCCTTTCAGCCAAAAAGGCGATAGAATATATCAAATCATTAGGCGTCAGGGCGGTAGAGCTGTTGCCGATTGCCTCGTTTATGAATAGCGGGTTTTTAAAAGAAAGAGGGTTGAGTAATTATTGGGGATATGACCCGATTGCGTTTATGGCGCCCGAAAGTGCCTACCTATCTAATAAAAGCAATTTGGATGAATTAAAACTCATGGTGCGTTTGTTCCATGAGGCGGGCGTTGAGGTGATATTAGATGTGGTTTATAATCATACAGGTGAGGGCAATCAAATGGGGCAAACCCTTTGTTACCGCGGTATAGATAACGGTGTTTATTATCGTTTAAATAAAGAAAATCCCCGTTATTATGAAGATACAACCGGTTGTGGTGCTTCTTTTAACCTTGGTCACCCTCGCGTGTTACAGTTGGTTATGGATTCTTTGAGATACTGGGCTAATCAGATGCAAATTGACGGGTTCCGTTTTGATTTAGCCACCACTTTAGCTCGTGATCAGAATAATCAATATGGTGTTAAGAGTGCCTTTTTGGCTACCGTCCAGCAAGATCCGACTCTGCAACGTTTAAAGCTGATTGCCGAGCCATGGGATTTGGGCTTTGGGGGCTATCAGGTTGGCTTTTTCAGACCGGGGTGGGCCGAATGGAACGATAAATTCAGGGATACAATGCGTCGTTTTTGGCGAGGCGATGAGGGACAGGGCGGTGATTTTGCATCGCGGTTGACCGGTTCTTCCGATGTGTATCAGTATCGGGGCAGACGACCATGGGAATCGGTTAATTTTATTACAGCCCACGATGGATTTACCTTGATGGATTTGGTGTCTTATAATCATAAACACAATGAGGCTAACAAAGAGGATAACAAAGACGGTACGGACCATAACCTATCTTATAACGGTGGGGTAGAGGGGCCGACAAATGACCCTAAAATCAAACAAAATCGCCTCGCTAGAGCCAAATCTTTAATGGCAACACTGCTTTTGTCATTCGGAACGCCGATGATACGAGCGGGTGATGAAATTTTATCAACTAAACAGGGAAATAACAACACCTATTGTCAGGATAATCGCTATTCGTGGATTGATTGGGAGCATATCACGCCGGAGGGGAAAGAAATGCTTTCTCTGGTAAAAGAGGTGTTGTTTTTCAGACGCTCTCGCCCCATTATGGAGCATAGCCATTTCTTTACGGAGGATATCTGTTCTTGGTATACCCCCAGTGGCCAGCCAATGGAAAAGCAAGATTGGCATTTTTATGTAAAGGCGGTTTCCTGTTTGATTAGAAATGTTAAAAATAACAATCGGTTATTTTTTATCTTTAATGCACATCATGAAGAGATAAAATGGACCTTGCCGGCCCGTGATTTTGCGTGGAAACTTGTTTTTTCAACCGAAAAAAGTTTAAAAAAAGCCAAAATGCAGACAGTAAAAGTTCCGCCTTTTAGCGTAGTTGTTTTTGAAAAAGAAAAGGAGAAATAAGATGACGCTGGACTTAGATCTTTTAAACACCCTTTCTGAAAAAGCGGGGATTCTTTCTTCTTTTACGGATAGGTCCACCGGTATTACCTATCAGGCAGATACGCTTTCAAAACAAACAATTTTAAAAAGTCTTGGTTATCCCTCTGATACCACTGAGCAGATACAAAAATCCCTGCTTAAAATTGCCGAAGAACCGTATACGCATTTGATAAATAAAACCTTGGTTGTTACAACGGATGAGCAATCGGATTTAAAAATCACCCTCTACATACCGGCTGATGTAGCGGATGAGTTTTTGGTTTGGAAAATTTCTTTAGAGCAAAAAGGGCGGTTTGAGGATACCGTTGCCATTCGCAATCTCCCGCTTATAAAGGCAGAAGAGATAGGCTCATACAGCTATCAGCAACGCCAATTACGTTTGGTGTTGAACTTGCCGATAGGTTACCATAAGTTGGAAGTTAAAATTAAAGGTACATCTTATAAAGAAACGGCTGATTTAATTATTGTTCCACCGACTTGTTATCAATCTCCCGCTTTGGAGGGAGATAAAAAAGTTTTTGGCTATCCGATACAGCTTTATGCCTTAAAATCAGAACGTAACTGGGGAATTGGTGATTTTACGGATTTAAAATCCTTTGTAGATATTGCTCATAAAACAGGGGCCGCTTTTGTCGGTGTTAATCCGCTAACGGCATTATTTGAGGATAATCCGGATGACGCCAGTCCCTATTTTCCATCTTCCAGATTATTTTTAAATCCGCTATATGTAGACTTAGAAAATGTCAAAGAAGTAAAGTTTAACTCTCAGTTTAATGATTTAAAACAATGCCCTGTTTTTAATGAATATTTAACAAAAGCCAGAAACAGTGAAACAGTGGATTATCAATCTGTTGCCGCCATTAAAAAACAGGCTTTTAAAATTTTGTTTGATACGTTTTTAAAACGTAATTTTAATGCTGAAAATGTGCCAATGACCAAACGGGCAAAAGATTTTATCGCCTTTGTAAAAGAAAAGGGTGATGCCATTGTCAGTTATGCACTATTTCAAACCATGCGTAACAAACAGGCCAAAACGGGGGGGAGTATGTTTTGGCGTGAATGGGAACCGGGGCTAAATTCGGTTCGTGCAAGCGTGGCACAAGACTTTTTGGAAGAAAACGAAAAAAAAGCCATGCGGATTTGTTATCAGCAATTTGTGGCTTTTGAGCAATTAGATGAAGTTCTTAAAAAAAGTGCCAAACTGCCGTTAGGACTTTATACGGATATGCCGGTGGGTGTCAGCGATAACAGTGCGGAAGTTTTTTATAAGCCGGAAGCGTTTTTAAGGCATGTTACAACGGGAGCACCACCTGATACATTTAACTTAAACGGACAGGATTGGTCTTTGGCACCGTTTCACCCTTTAGTTCTTAAAAATACGGGCTTTAAGGCTTATCGTGATATTTTAAGATTAGCAATGAAAGGGGCCGGTGCCGTTCGGGTAGACCACGCCTTTGGTCTGATGCGTCTTTATTTGCGAGTAAAGGGGGGGACAGGTGCTTATTTAAAGTATCCGTTTAAAGAATTGACGGGTATTTTAGCCTTAGAAAGTCATTTAAACAAAACCGTTGTGATTGCTGAAGATTTGGGAACGGCTCCCGATGGTTTTTCAGATGAGATGATGCGATTAAATGCCTTTTCCTTTAAAATTATGCACTATATGCGGTCTTGGCAAGGGTTGATGGGACCGCACGAATACCCCGCCACCTCTTTAATTGCAACGGGAACGCATGATTTACCCTCATATACGGCATTTTATAAGGGGCTTGATTTAGAATTGGGCCTGAAAATGGGGACAATTTCTTTAGAGCAGTATGAGAAAAATAAGCAAAATCGGGAGACGGAAAAACGCCTGTTTTTAGAGCTGTTTGAAAAGATGGGAGCCAAAACAGGAGCTGACTTATTTGATGCACCGGATGAGGTACCATCTGATTTTATCTTGCTGATTTATCGCTTTTTGGCACAAACAAACAGTAAAATTTTGCTCGTCCGGCCGGAAGATGTTTTTGAAATGGATGAGCAGTTTAATCTGCCGGGGACATATATGGAGCACCCCAACTGGCGATACAAGCTTAAAGTGCCTATAGAAGAAATGCTTTTGGATAAGCGTTTAAAATCAGTGGTTAAGGAGATGAAAAAGGAACGGGTATCTAAATGAAAAAATTAAAACAACCGTATCGGTTAAGAAGTGCCGAATGCGACCAAAACAATCAAATGCGTTTACGCTCCTTGTTTAATTTATTTCAAGACGGAGCTGATTTGCACGCTGAAAAGTTTGGCTTTGGCTATAGCTTTTGTATGGAGCGGGAGATGACATGGGTCGGCACCGGTTATCATTTAAAAATCAATCGCTTACCAAGACGAGATGAAAATTTTGTTTTGCAAACATGGCATGCCGGCTCCTCTGCCATGACGGCCCGTCGCGATTTTTGTTTACAAACACCTGAAAAAGAACCGCTGGTGCTGGCTTACAGTAACTGGGCGTTAATAGATTTAAAGAAAAAACGGCCGGTTTTAATACAAAAATATTTAGGAGATGAAACGCGTCTTAACAAAAGGGCTATTTTGGCTGATTTTAAAAAAATCACTTTGCCGGATATGCCTCAAGAGGGTGTTTTATTGCAGGTGCGTCAAGATGATATTGATATCAATCAGCATGTGAACAATGCTGTTTATGCTTCGTGGCTTTTGGAGGCTTTTGATACCGAGTTTTTAAATACACATACGTTAAAAGAGTTGATGATACAGTTTAAAAGCAGTGCCTTAAGAGAAAATAAAGTTGCAATTTTTACAAAAATAGAGGATAATCAAACATTGCATTTAATAGCCACGCCTGATAAGAGTGTTGAATTTGCCCGTATCAGTGCCGTATGGACAGCTAACGAGGAGTAACTTGACCAACACACTTGTTTTATTGCCGTATTTAAAAAGTGAAACTGATATCAGAACACCGCTTGCACGGTTAGAAGAGGTTACCGCCCTGACAAAGGCGATTGATTTAAACGTTATTAAAAGTGAAACCGTTCCTTTATCCGATATCAGAGCTAATGCCTATATCGGTAAGGGAAAGATAGAATCCTATGCTCCTTTTATTAAGGAAAATGAGATTGAAGTGGTGATTATGGCCTGCCGGCTTTCGCCCTTGCAACAACGCAACCTTGAAAAGGCCTGGCAGACAAAAGTGATTGATAAAACGGCTTTGATTTTGGAGATTTTCGGCAAAAGAGCTCGCACAAAAGAAGGGGTTTTGCAGGTAGAACTGGCTCATTTAACGTATGCAAGGTCTCGTTTGGTTCGCTCATGGACGCACTTGGAGCGTCAACGCGGGGGTTCCGGTTTTTTAGGCGGTCCGGGTGAAACGCAGATAGAGCTTGACAGGCGGTTGATTGATGAGGATATCGTTAAAATTAAAAAAGAGCTGGAAGATGTTAAAAAGACCCGCCATTTACACCGGACAGCCCGCAAAAAAGTGCCGTTTCCGATTGTGGCTTTGGTGGGATACACTAACGCGGGTAAATCCACCTTGTTTAATAAACTGACAAAGGCAGATGTTTTTGCCAAAGATATGCTTTTTGCCACATTAGATCCGACCATGCGTCAAATAAAGCTCCCATCAGGGCAAACGGTTATTTTATCCGATACGGTGGGTTTTATTTCTGATTTGCCGACAGAGCTGATTATGGCTTTCAGAGCAACGCTTGAAGAAGTTTTGGATGCAGATGTGATTGTGCATGTCAGAGATTATTATCATGAAGATTCAAGGGCCCAACGCATTGATGTTGAAAATGTACTTTCTGATTTAGGGTTAAAAGAAGAGGTGGACGCGGGTTTGATTGAAGCCTTAAATAAAATTGACCTGTTTGATGCGGACGATCGGCAAATGATATTGGAGCAGAAAAAACGCCGACCTAAGGAATGTCCGGTTTCGGCAAGAGATGGCTGGGGATTTGATAAGCTTTTAAATTGTATTGAAGAGGCGTTAAATAAAAATGCTCAAAGATTAACGCTTAAAATACCGGTTACAAACGGTAAAGCGTTGGCACAAATTTATCAAAAAGGGCAGGTTTTATCCCGAATTGAAAAAGAAAATTTTATCAAATTAGAAGTGATGCTTAAAAAAGAAGAACGCTTTTATTTTGAGGAGTTTATCGTAAACACTAAAAGAAACGGTATAAAATAATATGACAAAGTTATTTGAAAAAAAGATAGAGAATTTTACCTGTGCGGTTTGTGGCAAAGAAGTTGTCGGTAACGGTTATACCAATCATTGCCCGAAGTGTCTTTCCTCTTTGCATGTGGATGTCAATCCGGGGGATAGAGCCTCTCTTTGCCACGGGGTTATGATAGCCATCGGATATGAAATTAAAAACGGTACGGAGTTTATTTTGCATAAATGTGTTAAATGCGGTTTTTCGCGTAAAAATAAAGTAGCTCCCAATGATTCCAGAAAAGCATTGATTACCCTTTCTGCCGGCACTTTTAATCCGTATGAGATTAAAAAATAAAAGATATTTTTTTAATTGTTTTTTTCAAAAAAAAACGCCTTTTTTTTGTTTTTTTCTTTTTAAAAGGTATATTTTATGATATAATAGATATATCAGTTAATGATAGACTATTAAGGGGTGGGATATATGAATGATCTGGACTATGTATTGAGTGAAGTTCAAAGACTTTGGCAAGAAGGTAAAACTTTAAAAGTATATGAAATCCTTAGTCAGTATCCGGATAAAACATTTCAGATACAGGGGCGGATCCATGGAAGTTATTTGACAGGCGAGGAAGTCCAACCGCTCATAGATGTTAATGCACATCGGCTTAGAAAAGTGATGCAACACTATAATGACGGTAATATAACCCAAGCTTTTGAATGTGCCAAAGAATATTGGGGAGATGGACAGTTTTTAGAGATGGCTGATGGTCGTTCTATTAGTGTGGATCAAGCCAAATTGATAGATGAAAACGGAAATGTTAGCTATAAAGACGCGGGAGGTTTTCTGGATATTGATGGTTCTTCATTTAGTAAACGTTCAGGTTTAAAGCTTCATCTGCCGGTTTTTGAGGGCGATATAAATCGGATGGATAGCATTATGAAGCAAATGAAAGCTGTTAATCCGAATTTTATGTATAAATACGCACCAAACGGGCTGGGGGAAAATCAATTTGGTAAAAATTTAACTATTTATGTGGCAGAGGGATTAGATACACCACGGGCATTAGAAGAGTTCACGGGTGAATTGCAAGAACGAATGCATCAAAACGGTATCAGAACCTATTCCCCCGATGATTTGCCACAAAATGCCAATTTGTTGAATGATAACTTGGAATGGAAAGTCAAAGGTGCTGAAGGTGAAATCTACTATTCATATGATGGTTATCCCGGTGCAGATTATAACGGATATTTAAAGTATGATAAAAATCAAGTCGGATCTTATCAAGCGGCCGCAGACGGAGATAGACGACATTTAAAAGCTCAAAATGACCCCTTTGAACAAGTGGATTTAAATAACTATAAAATCAGAAAGATGATGCAAAATGCCTCATCATATCAAAGACAAGACCAGGTGGCTGCTTACCAACCTGAACGCCAATTATCTGAAAGTGGAAATATTGCTCTTCATAAAGGAGAAGAAAAGGTTTTATTAAGTCATCCGGAGGGACAACCTGAAATTTTTATAGGTGAAAAAAAGGTTCGGGTGGACATTAAAAATATTTTAAGAGAGAATAAGGATTTTATTGATCAAGGTGGCGTTGTGCTTATCGGGCGTGATCCGCAAGTGGGTGAGGACTTTGATACCAATTATTCATATAGATGCGTTACTGCCGGTGTTTCAGATGAGACTGTATCCAGAACGCAAGGCTATATCTATAAACGTTCCGATGGGGGTATTTATTATGTAGACTATTCAAGACATGGGTCTATGGCAAAACTGCCCAGAAGTGTAAATCCTAAAAGAATAGGAGAGTTTGTGCGAATGAATAGTGCAGCCCTCGGTTCTTCTATCGTCGGGACGGCGGCAACAGCTTATGTAGGTGATCAAATTTTAGGGGACGGAAATTCCACTTCAGAAGGGACGGTTTTGCCAATTACACCGGTTGGAACACTTCAGGCATCTCAAAAGGCAGCTCAAGCAACCACGCAAACAGTCAAAACGGCTTTAAAAACAGCCCGAACAGCGGCAAAAAGTGCTGCAAAAATGGGTAGTGCAACCACTTTGTTGATGGCGGCAATAGATCCTGAAGGAACGCGTGAATTTATAGATGATGTGGCACATCTCCGGTTAAAAAAGCTTGGAACCGAGTCTTTACAAGCAGCACAAATGCTGATGAATAATCCGGGGGCTGTAGCCGGTGTTATAGGCGATAGTGTCGCTTCAACCGTTTCTAAGCATTATGAGGGAACTCAAGGTGTCGGTGATGCAACAGTCAGAACCGGTGCTGCTTTAGGACAAGGGGTGTTAAATATCGGTGATACCTTTTGGGGTGGTGTCGCTTCTGCGGCAGATGTTACAGCTGATGGCTCTAATTGGGTCAGAAGAAAATTAGGCATGGATGAGATAGCCAAGGATACCATTACTTATGATGCCTATAAAAAAGATCCGCTTAAATTTGTGGGTAATTTGATTGTCCCGACAACAGTAGATACCAAGACCGGCTTGCGGTCAGATGATGATTTATATAGTATTGTAGACCGGGGTGATGCCAAAGCATTAGAGGCTTATATCAAAGAGGGAAAAGAAGATGTTAACCGCCCCTTTAACGGGACCCATAATGAGGATATTGTGCCTTATGAGTCAGCTCTTGTAATGGCGGCAGATAAAGGAAAAATGGCGGTTGCCAAGGTTCTTTATGAGCAAAAGGGGGCTAATTTAAATGCTGTTAACACGGCAACAGGTGATACAACCTTGATGACGTTGATGAAAGGTATTGCCCCAACGCCTTATGATGCAGAATATAAAACAGGTGTACCGGATACGGCTTCTTGTACAGATAAAGAAAAAAATAATACCATGTTGGGTCAGGCGATGATAGATGACATGCTGACGAATAAAAAAGTTGATTTAGAAGCTGTCAATAAAGAGGGTAAAAATGCATTTTTGGTTGCAGCCGAATGCGGTAATCTCTCTGCCGTTAAACAAATTGCCGATAAAGGCGGTGATGTGAATAAAGTTTCAGCCAATGGGTCTAATGCGTTGCATATCAGCTGTCATAATCAGCAAATGACCTTAGCTTTGTTGGAAATGGGGGTTAATCCCAATCAGGCCAACAAAAAAGGAGAAACACCTTTAATGCGGGCATTGACAAATTCAGGCGGTAACGCAAACAGTATTTCTTTATTGATGATGTATACAAACGAAGAGGGGATAGAGTATCTTAAAAAAAGTCCACGTCATTTGGAAAAATTGGATAAGCTTTTAAAAGACAACCCCAAGGCAAAAGAAATCTTGATGAGTTTAGAGGGCCATCCGATGCAGGCATTTGTTCAAGAACGCTATCAAGAACAAAAAGAGGCTCTTGCTCAAACAAAAACGCCTCAAGAAAAAACACAACAAGAGAAACAAACAACACAATCTGAGGGAAATAAGTCGGCTGCGGAGCAAACAGTTGCGTCCACTCAAGCAAATGTAGTCCTTCAATCAGCAGGGCAAAATATCACAACGCCTGTACAAGAGATACAAACGTCTCATACAGCACAACAAGGACGTGCCTGATTACAGATGTGATTTTTATAAAAAGAGGGCAATCCTTTTGGTTGATTAAGGTTTGCCCTTTTAATTTTATTTCATGACGGCTAAAATATCATCTACAATTTGCTCAGGCGTCAGATGATAACGTTTTAAGAGTGCTTCTAAAGCAATGCGGTCGGTAAATTCTTTTTTAGCACCAAAGTTAAGAACCCGCATGTCAGAAGAGCCATAGTAAGAGGCAATTTTTTGACCAAAACCACCGTCAAGTTCGCCATCCTCCAGTGTTATGACAAGACGGTGATTTTGTTTTAGTTTTTCAAGCAACTCTTTATCCAGGCCTGTTAAATAACGCGGATTGATGAGCGTAGGGGTAATTCCTTTTTCAATCAAACGGCTATAAACCTGTTGACCCAACGTATAAAAAGAACCGGCAGCAATAATGGCAACTTTTTCACCTGATTGTTGTACTTCGTAGGTGTTAATGAGACCGTAATTTTGATTTTTGGCTGTCGGTGTTGATATAACTTCTTTAGGTACTCTAATAACAACGGGATGTTCTTGTTGTTCCAATCCCCAGTTAAGCATATCAAGGTATTCTTCTTTTGTTTGGGGAGCTAAATAAACCAAATTCGGGATATTGGCAATCAGCGGAATGTCAAACGTACATAAATGAGTAGCATCTGCCCCTGAAATACCGCCCCAAGCCACCAAAATAACAGCCGGATTTTTGTTCAGTGCCAAATCTTGCGATAATTGGTCGTAAGTGCGTTGAACAAAAGAACTCATCACCATAAAAACAGGTTTGCATCCGCCCTTTGCTAAAGCAGAAGTAAAAGCAACACCATGTTCTTCGGCAATACCAACGTCTACATAGTTGTTTCCAAGTGCTTTGCGTCGTTGCTCATTTAAGCCGAAAACGCCTGGGGTACCGGCATTAACGATAACGACAGACTTATCTGATTGAATTTTTTGATACAAAAAGTCATAAGTGATGTCGCTATAATTTTCCCCTGCAAAAGAGGATTTATAACTGCCATCGTTAATATTAAAGGGAACGCTCCAATGCCATTTTTCTTTTTCTGCTTCTGCATAAGAATAGCCTTTTCCTTTTGTTGTTTTCAGGTGAATAAGCGTTGGCTGTTGCGTGTTTTTTACTTGAGATAAAAGGGTGGTTATTTCTTTGATGTTATTGCCGTTTTCAAGATAATGATAGGCAAATCCCAATGCTTTAAAAAGATTATTTTTAGCCTCTCCTTTTGTTTGTCTGAGTTCATTTAAATGGGTATAAAGCCCGCCATGATTTTCAGCAATGGACATTTCATTATCATTTAAAATAATGATAATGTTACTGTTTAAAACAGCAGCGTTGTTTAATCCCTCTAAAGCCTCTCCGCCGGATAAAGCACCATCCCCTAATACGGCAATGACGTTATGCGTTTCATTTTTTAAATCGCGGGCTTTAGCAAGTCCGGTTGCCAGTGAAACAGCCGTTGACGTATGCCCGATTTTAAATAAGTCATGATCGCTTTCTTCCGGATTGGTATAGCCTGAAATTTTATGCATCACCTCAGAAGAAATAAAACCCTCTTTGCGTCCGGTCAGCATTTTATGGGCATAACACTGGTGTGATACATCCCAAACAATTTTATCTGTGGGTGAATCAAAAATAAAATGCAGGGCAATACTTAATTCCACAACACCGAGATTAGGACCGACGTGTCCGCCAATTTCACTGTCGCGTTTTAAAATGCCATCTCTGATCTCTTGGGCCAGTGTTTCAAGGGCAGAAAGGGATAAGTTTTTAATATCTTTGGGTGAATTTATTTTTTCAATATATGTCATTTTTTTCTCCTTTTTGTGTTAAAATAAATGTATGGTAAAAATAAATTCGTGTCAAATTTTTTTATCTTGTATTTTAAAACAAAATTTGCTATACTTATAATATGACAAACGAGATAACATTTTTTATTTTTCGTCGCAACCGCCGAATTTAGTCGGCGGTGAGGGTTTGTCTTTTTTTACTTTTTAACTTTCACCTGCCTGTGCAAGATAGCTTATCTGGGCACTAAATTTTTGTAATTTATGTTTTTTAATTTTTATAAAAGGTGAAAAATATGCATTCCATGATCGGAAAAAAAATAAAATATATCTCCGGCGATAAAGAGGGGATAATCTTAATTTGTGAAACGGATGAAAACCAAAACTTAGTTGTATTGGATCAGGCTGTTATTTTTAAAGATGATAATTATATAGAACATTTTGTTGTGCGGCCTGAAATCGCACTAAAATTATATCAAGCCAGCAAAAAATTGCCCAAAGAGTGGCATTTTAAAGTTTTTGAAGGGTTTCGTTCTAATGAAAAGCAAAATGCCCTGTGGGAGAATGAAAAAAAACGGATAAAAAAAGAAAATCCTCTGTTGTCAGAAGAAGAGGTGGTGGAAATTGCCAATCTGGGTATTGCTAATCCCAATTATTTGGGAAGTGGTCATCAAACAGGCGGTGCCGTTGATATCACAATTTGTGATGAATTTGGCAAAGAATTGGATATGGGCACAAGCTATCTTGATACAACCAATCCCAAAACCGTAACAGATGCCAATGGATTGACACCGTTGCAATATAAAAATCGCTATATGTTAAAATCTCTTTTAGAATCAGTGGGTTTGATTAATTATCCGTTGGAATGGTGGCATTTTAGTTTTGGCGAACAAGAATGGGCTGTTTTAACCAATCAAAAACGGACCTTATATGCTCCGATTTTACAAATGAAGGTTTTAACAAAAGAATAGATTTTTTAAGTTTTTGAGAGGATTAGAAATAATCCTCTTTTTATACTTGTTTAAAATAATTGACAAATATAATTTCGTATGATAAAATAAAGAAATCTTTAGCTGTTTTTAAAAGGATAACCATGCATAAGGATGCACTTAAATTATTAAAACTTGTTCAAAAAAATGATATAAAAGGCTATCTTTTATATAAAAGTAAAAATCGTATGCCGGATAATTTTATCATTGACGGCACAACCTTATTGCATGAGGCAAGATCGCCTGAGATGGTGGCTGTGTTGTTGGTACATAAAAAGGATATCCGGCAAAAAAATTTAAAAGGACAAACGCCGGAGCAAACCATTAAACGCAATTTAAAAGCCGTTTTAAAAGAAAAACGACTGGAACGGTTAAAAAAATATCCCTCTTATTTTAAATTAAAAAAATTAAGAGCCATCAGTCATAATTTATCAGGAGCGTTACGGTTAATCCGTTTAATTCGTACGGAACTTTTGACGGCCACTTATGCAGCAGATGTTTGGACCCAGCCGGTATTTAGTGCTATTAACAGGTGTTTTAATAAAGCCTCTTTTCATCCGGTGGATAAAAAAGATCCTGCTTTTTATCAAGATATGAGTATTTATTTGGCGGATATTTGCAGAAGCACGAATGAAGAGATTGATGAAGTAAAGAGTTATTTAGAGGCGGGCGGTTATTCAGATAAAAAAATTAAAAAGAGCCAACACCTACTTTTTGGCAATACGGGTGCAAAAAGAAATTATTTGTTGGATGAAAATGGTCAGCCTTTGATTTTTTATCGGGGAACAACGCAAAAAAATGATCCGTTTTTACCGCTTTCACATTTTGGCACGATTCAGTCGGCAACAGATAGATTAACAGCACTAAAAGATTCTTTTCTTTCTCCGAACAGTCGGTTTGTGCAAAAGATGTTAAAGTTTAATTGGCGGATTGATTTTCAAATTTTGCCG
>CALCTR010000070.1 GCA_937906925.1 uncultured Alphaproteobacteria bacterium | reverse complement strand
TAAGTCGGCAGATTTACAGTCTGCTGCCATTAACCACTCGGCCACCCTTCCATCTATTGGACGGACAACTTACACCAACCTTGTGCAAGTAGGGTTATTATGCCTATAAAAGTTGCTCTTGTCAAGTACTTTTTTAAAAAATTAATAACTCTTTATATTTTAAGGTGAAAAAAGATGTTTTTTTATTTTAACCGTTCCAATAATTCTTTTTCTATATCGGGAGTAAGATCAAAATTAAGGGCCAAAGCTTTTTCATATTGACTAATAGCCTCACGGTTGCGGCCTAACGCTTTATATATATCGCCCAAATGCATATTTGCAACAGAACTGGCTCCTAATGAGTCTACGGCTTTTTCAGATAAAGCAAGTGCTTCTTGATATTTTCCTTTTTTATAATAGGCTAAAGCTAAAGAATCTAAAATAGCTGGATCCGATGGTTTTAATTCTTTGGCTTTTTCCAGAAAAACAACGGCTTTTTCTAAATTCAAATCTCTAACCAGCCATTCATGGGCCAGATGGTTAAGTATATCGGCATCTTCGTATTTTTGTTGTAAATATTCGTAGAGGTTTTGCTCAAATTTACTAAAGTTGTTTTCCTGTAAATAACAAACGGCTGTTTTTTGGTTAATTTCCTTAACAAAACCCCCGCCCATTCTGGAGATTAACTGTTTTGTTCTTTCTAATAACGGTAATGCTTTTTTGCAGTTGCCGATTTCAGCATAAGAGGTGGCCAATAAAGAAACAACCATCAGATTTTGTCTGTTTCTTGTTTCTAAATCTTTAAAAACGGTAACGGCGGCGTTGTAGTCTTTTTCCGTTATGTGAAGAGTTCCTTTTTTATATAAAATAATATCGGCATCTTTGGATTCTTTTAATAAACTGTCATATATTTTGTGAGCGTACGCATAGTGATTGGTTTTTTCGGCAAGCTCCGCCATCCATATTTTTGCAAACGTATGTCTTTCATTTAAATATAAAGCAATATTTGATATAAAAGCAGACAAATCAGCACGCTCGCCGGTGTTGATGGCCCATGAATAGAAAAGTTCGGATAAACCTTGCATGGGGGTTTTAATCGGATGCATTCCGATTTGATTTAAAATATCAGTCAACAAGGGAGCTTCTTTAAGGGATGTTCTGTATTTTTTATAAAAATCATTTTGCAAAGTCCATTTGTTTTGTCGTTCAAAAAATTCCTTGCCGGAAACCAGAATTGTCCAAGAGGCGAGGGCGGGAGATTTTGCGAGTTTTTGATAATATTTTTCTGCTTCTTTTGTGTATCCGAGATAATCTAAAATCAAAGCAGTATGATACCACTTTATGTTGGAAGAAAACGCATCTTTTGGCATCTTTTCCAAAGCTGACATAGCTGCTTTTTTGTCTTTTAAACCAGCATAAGTCCATGCTAAAAGAGGAGCTTCAAACAATTCGCCCATAGGTGTTTTGTTTTTTTCTAAAAGGGATTTTGCTTTTTCATAATTACCTTCAGCAATGGCGGTGGCAACTTTGATATAAGTGGAAAAAAATAATTCTTCATCCGTTTCATCATTGTTAAACAAAGCTGTAAGCGAATCCAAATTACCAGAAACGCCTTCTAACAGATAAAGTTGTTTTCTTATATCATCATTTTTAGGGTCAGCTTTATAGACTTTTCTTAAATAAGTAATGCTTTTTTTAAAATCACCGGAATCTTTAGCTGTAATTCCTGCCAAAAAAGAGCCAAGTTCAGCAGTTTCAGGTATAGTTCTTTCTGTTTTGTAGATAGATTCAAAAGTTTCTTTTTGAATTTCTTGAGCTTTAACTTGGATAAACGATGATAACCAAAAAGAGAGCTGACTTCCTATTTGTTTATAAAAAAAACCGCTTAAAAGAACACAAGAAACAACTAAAGTACATATAATTTTCTTCATAATTACTTCCAATCTTAGAAAAAACTTTACTTTTTGACTTGTTTTATGCTATCATTATTTTACAAAAAAAAGAAGTAAAAAATGAATAATTACGCAATTTTAAAATGGTATCAGCTCTCCGGTATTACGGAAATAATCTCAGAACTGCCGATTGATAGGTTTAAACTGTTCAAACAATCACGTTCTGATATTGCTCCGGTACAGGTAAATATGGTTAAAGAAGGGGTAGCAAAGTCTGGTATGGCAGATGCGACTCTCTCTCTTGTTGCACAAGCAGAGCAAACAGCAGCTTCTTGTGATACGTTGGATTTATTAAAAGCAAAGATGGAGACTTTTGATGGCTGTTCGCTAAAGAAAACGGCATTGAATACGTTTATCGGTATGGGTGAAGTCAAAAATCCGATTGTTTTTTGTGTTTTTGATGCACCGAAAGCTCCAGCTGATAAAACAGGTTGCATTTTTGATGGTCCAACCGGTACTTTAATGCAAAAGATGTTGCAGTCTATCGGGCTAACAGAAAAAAATAGTTTTGTTGCTCCGCTTATTGCATGGCGACTGCCGGGGGATAGAAAACCAACATTAGTGGAAGAAAAAATTTGTACACCATTTTTAAAACGTCAAATAGAGCTTGTAAATCCTGATTTTATCCTGATTTTTGGGGCGGTGGCAACCAGAGCCCTTTTGGGGATAGAAAGTATTTCTAAAGCTCGTCAACAAACAAATATGCTTTTAATTAACAATAAAAATATTCCAGTGATTGCAACTTTTGGTCCAGATATGGTATCTGCTTCACAGACATCACGCAGGAATGCGTGGGATGATTTAAAAAAACTTTCACAACTTGTTCAAGAAAAAATATCAAACTAAGAAAAGGATAGAGAAATGCTTGATATAAAATTTATTCGTGAGAATCCTGAAATTGTAAAAAAAACATTGGCTGAAAAATGTCTTTCTTTGGATATTGATGAGCTTCTTTTAATTGATAAAAAAATCATTCAGATTAAACAACTGATGGAATCAGAGCTTCAAAAAAGAAACGCTTTGAGTAAGGAAATGCCGAAAGCAACGCCTGAAAGAAAAGAAGAAATTAAGGCGTTGTCTAAGCAGTCTGGACAATTAGCGGGGAAATATGCTGAGGAATTAAAACCGCTTGAAGAACAATTTAAAATAATGATGGGTATGACACCGACTATTCCGGCACCGGATGTTCCACGTGGAACAAGTGAAGATGAAAATGTCGTCATTCGTCAAGTGGGTGAAAAACCGGCATTTGACTTTGAATTTAAGGACCATGTTGAATTGATGGATTTAAACAATTGGGGTGAGTTTAAAAAAATATCTCAAATTTGTGGTAGCAGAACAGTGGGTATTAAAGGTGAATTGTTGCAGCTTGAAATGGCTTTGTGGCAATATACAGTTAATAAACTAATGACAAAAGGATTTACGGTAATGAGTGTTCCGTCATTGTCTTTTGAAAATGCATTTTTCCATACAGGACATTTTCCTTTTGATTACGAATCTGTTTACGCTATGGAAAAAGACAATCTGTTTTTAGCAGGTACGGCAGAAGTTATTTTAAACAGTATTCATGCCGGTGATATTTTAAAAGAATCAGATTTGCCGATTATGTATGCCGGATTTTCTCCATGTTTCAGACGCGAAGCCGGTGCCGCCGGAAAAGATACTCGTGGATTGATTCGGGTTCATCAATTTAATAAAGTGGAACAATATATTATTTGTAAGGCGGATGTAGCCGAATCTGATAAAATGCATCAATTTATTTTATCAAATGCAGAAGAAATTATGCGAGATATGGAAATTCCATACCAAATTATTGCTAACTGCACCGGAGATATGGGGGCTGGTAAATATCGTATGAATGATATTGAAGCTTGGTGTCCGGGGCAAGATAAATACAGAGAAACGCATAGTTGTTCTTCTTTATTAGATTGGCAAGCTCGCAGAACAAATATTCGTTATCGTGAGGATGAAACAGGTAAAGTTAAATTTGCTTATACATTAAATAATACCGGTCTTGCGACTCCGCGAGTTTTGGTGGCATTTATTGAAAATCACCAGCAAGCAGATGGGTCTGTGCGTATACCAAAAGCTTTACAACCTTATATGGGCGGTAAAACAAAAATTGGTGGAAAATAACAAACAAAAAAAGGTGATTTAAAATCGCCTTTTTTTATAACTGAAAAACCACCGATAAAATCGGTGGTTTTCTTTTTTTGGTAAGTCTGATTAACCTAAAACAAGGTTGGTAGCACAGATTTTTCCGTTTTCTTCTTTTAAATCGTAAGAAATCGGTTGATTATCTTCCAAAACACGTAGTTTTGAAGCGTGTAAAGCCGTAATATGAACAAAAACGTCTTTTTCACCTTCATCCGGAGTGATAAATCCATACCCTTTTTTATAGTTAAACCATTTTACTTTACCTGTTTGCATTTTTAGACTCCATAATTTTAACAATAAACATCGTCTTCAATTCTTTACTTAATTTTTGAGGATAACGATGCTTTTTATCCTACCCCTTTTGATTAAGACTTTTGATGACATAAAGAGTATAGGCAGCTTGTAATAATTTTTCAAGGTATAAAAAATATTTTTTAGTGAACGCTTAAACCGATAAATTCATTTTGACTGACAATGGCAAAAGCAACCTCTCTAGAGGCGGCATAGCCTAATTTTTCACCTTGCTCATTATAAATTGACCAAACCAAATCATTGTTAAGTGCTTCTTGTTTAATATAAGCCGTATCAGTGTTAAAACGTACCATATTCCAGAGGGCTTGCGTTTCCTCGTTAATGTCAATTTTAAACTCTTTACTCATCTGCTTCTCCTTTCGCCGGTAAAACAAAACGACCGGATTTTTGAGTTTGAATGGCTATTTTTTGCACTTTTTTTTCTTGAATACGTTTTTTAAAATCAATATGTAAAAGGCCATCCTCAAGATAGGCTCCTTTAATCTCTAATCCGTCAGCAAGGACAAAAGCTTTAATAAATGATCTTGACGATATCCCTTTATGTAAAAAATGGCGATTCGGATCATTAAATTGCCTACCTCTGATGGTTAGTTGTTTTTCTTCCATATCAACTTCTAAATCTTCTTCTTTATAACCGGCAACAGCTAAAGACAGACGCAGATTATTTTCATCTAATTGCTCTATATTGTAAGGCGGAAAATTTTCAGACCCTTTTGAAATTTGAAGCAACATATTCTCTAACTCTTCAAATCCCAATAAAAACGGATTGTTGAAAGAGTTAATATTGGACATAACTCCCCTCTTTCAACGTCAGGGTGATTTTTTGCATATCTTTTTGTAGTTGCGTATCTTTTTGTAATAAGCCCTCAATCGTTTTAATGGCATGTAAAATAGTTGTGTGATCTCTTTCAAAATGTGTGCCGATATCGGGCAAGGATAGAGGCGTGAGTATTTTTGACAGATACATAGCCAGTTGTCTTGGTCGGGCAATACGTCTATCTCTGCGAACTGATTTCAAGTCGGTCATTTTTAATGCGTAATAATTTGCGGTACTTTGCAAAATATCCGTAACGGAGATTTGTTTTTCGTAGATTTGCAAGATATCCTTTAATATTTCATGTGTTGTTTCAATATTAATAGGCGTACCAATGAGTTCTGAACGAGCAACGACACGTTTTAAAGCTCCCTCTAATTCCCGAACACTAGCAGTAATATTTTTAGCTAAAAATTCAAGGACATCTTCCGGTACAACTGTTTTAAGTGTTTTTGTTTTTTCTTGCAAAATACCCAAACGCAATTCATAGGATGTCGGTTGAATGTTGACGATAAGACCTTGAGCGATTCTGGTTTTTAATCTATCCTCTATTCCTTGTAAATCTAAGGGATTAGAGTCGGCAGATAAAATAATCTTTTTACCTCTAGCCAATAGGGTGTTAAATGTGTGAAAAAATTCTTCTTGCGTGGCTTTTTTGCCAAAAATAAATTGGACGTCATCAATCATTAGCACATCAACATTTCTAAACAGGTTATGAAACGATTCGGTGCTATTGTAACGAAGTGCTTTGACAAACTGTTGAAAAAACTGCTCAGAAGAAAGATATAAAACGGTTTTTTCCGGATATAATTCTTTAATACGCCATGCTGTTGCATGCATGAGATGTGTTTTTCCAAGACCGGCTGGTGCATGAATATAAAGTGGATTAAAAGAAATGGATTCATCCTCTGCGACTCGGCGAGCAGCTGCATAAGCAAATTCATTTGATTTCCCAACAACAAACGAATCAAAAGTATGTGAGGCATCTAAAAAACAAGGGATTTGTTCAATCTCAGCAGAGCGAGGGATTTCTGTATTGATAGTTTTTTGTTCAGGTTGTTCAATAATAATTGGTTTACTTTTTACAATTTCGGGAACGGGCTGATTAAGAAGAGGCTGTTGGGTACAGACACTTGTTTGGCTACCCAACATAAATTTCAAACCGGCAATTTGCGGATTCTCTTTTTTCCATAATGATAACAACTGATCTGCATAATTTTGTTTGATAAAATCATGAATACAAGTTGTCGGAACACTTAGGCAAACCTTGTTTTCCTCTATACCGTTTGGTGTAACGCGTTTTAGCAAACGTAAGGCAAGTTTATTTCCCTGTTCTTTCTCCAAATATGAGCAAACTCTTTGCCATTCGTTGTAAAGTTGTTCCATTTTATCCGTCTTCCTTATTTGTAAATTGAATTTCTGACTCTTATCTTAAAAAAATATTTTTAAATAGCAATTAACTTTTTGTTAATTTTTATAAATAATTTTCTTGACGCAATATGTGGCTTTTTTGAATCTAGATTTAGTGATTTTTGCATATTTTTGTATACCTTTTTAAGATTTTTCTTTCCTATTATTTTGTTTGTGGTTTTGGAATCGCAAAATACGGATGTATTTTTTTACGACTCGGATGAAGTGGATTCGTGAAAGGTTAATCCAATTCACTTAGTCTGTCATTAAATTCTTCATCAAATGCAGACCTGTCTAAAAAGAAAGATGCCTCGTCATCTAATAAAACGCAGGCGTCTTTCAGATTTAGTTTCTTTTCAAGTTCATCTGTCCAAACTATCTCACTGACAGGAATGTTGTTTTGATGTGAAAGAATAAATTTTGCCGTAAGGCGTTCAATGTCAATGAGTTCTTTGGCAACATCTTGAGCAATGGTCGGATATATCTTTTTATCAAAATGGATAAGAATATTTTGTAATGAAGATCCCTTATCTTCCCATTTGTGATTCACTTTTTGTATAGCTGTTTTATATTTTTGTGAAAAATAATCGGGATATTTTGTTAACTCAATACCGGCATCCTTGCAAACAAGAGAATAGGCGATTAAATGTCTATATATCATGCCTGAAAGAATTCTGAGTTGCAAATCTTTTGCTCCGGGATTGAGTCTTTCAATATCGGAAACATTTTTGTTTTTGCAAAAAATGTAACCCGTTATTCCGACGGCTCCGACTAAAACTGCAATCGCTAAAATTTTGATATATTTTTTTATATGCATTTTTTATCCACCTATTCTTTTTTTAAACTGATAGCATATTTGTGGATGTAAAATCAAGATGAAATATCAAAAGTAAAAAGATATTTTATTGACAAAGTTAAATGCTGTCTTATACTGAAAGAAATTACGAAAAGGGAGATATTATGACAAAAAGAATCTTGCTTATTTTATTTTTTGTTATTGCTGTTTGTATGAGTAGTCTTTTTTTTATCAACAAAAAAGAGATAAAAAAGTCGTATTTTAGTAATGGTAAACTTCAGTCAGAAATTTTTTATGAGAATGATAAAAAAAATGGATTGGCACGTTATTTTTATGATAACGGACAGCTAAGATTGGAGATACCGTATGTAAATGGAAAAATTAATGGCACTTTTAAACAATATTTTCCAAATGGTAATCTGATGATGTCGTTTGTTTTAAGAGATGAAAAAACAGAGGGGCTTTTGCAAGAGTTTTATGAAACCGGTCAATTAAAATATGAGGAACATTATTTAAATGATTTATTGTCCGGCATTGCTAAAGAATTTTATCCGACAGGTATTTTAAAGGCAGAAACACTGTATAAAGACGGTTTAAGAAATGGAAAAGAAATCCTTTATTATGAAAATGGACAAGTTAAAGAAGAATCGGTTTATAAAGACGATAAACTTTTTGGCGAAAAAAAGGTTTATTCTACAGCGGGTATTCTTAAAATGACGGTGCCTTTTGATAGTAATCGGGTGGAGGGTATGGTCAAAATGTATCATGATAATAAACGGATAAAGGCTGAATTTCCCTATAAAAACGGATTGCTAGAGGGTGTTGGAAAAGAATATGATGCTCAAGGAAATCTGATTGCCCGCTATACATTTGTAAATGACAAAAGAGATGGTTTGTCTTTGATTTTTGATAAAGATGGTTCTGTTATGTTTGAAATGCCGTATAAATCCGGTAAATTGCATGGTGTTTCTAAAGAGTATTTTAAAAACGGAAAGATTCACAGTGAAATACCGTATATGGATAATATGAAAAGTGGTATTGCCTTTGTTTATTATGATGATGGTGCGTTGGCAAAAAGAGTTTCTTTTGAAAATAATCAATTCAGCGGAGTAACAAAAAGTTTTTCAAGAGATGGTACTTTAATGCTTGAAGTTTTCTTTAAAGATGGTGTTTTAGTGGAGGGATTTTCATACGAATCCGGTAAAAAAGTACCGCTATCGGATAAAGAACTAACAAAAATGCGTGTCCTTAAGCAAATCTTGTTTTATGAGCCAAAAACAAAAGGATATGAATAGATTTTTAGCCGATAAATCACTTGCAATGTAAGGTGTTTTACACTAAAATTCTTTTATCAGAGGATAGAAAAATGAGTTTTTTATATCAAAAAAATGATAAAGAGGTTGTGCTTACCTTAACAGGAGATATGGTGTGTTTTGATGATGCCTCTCAACGGGATAATTTTTTTAAGCTTTTTGAATCAAAAGATGTTGGTAGTTTTCGGGTAGAGGCAAGGGAACTTGTTAAATGGGATAGTTCCGTATCGGCATTTTTATATAAAACGATAAAGTTTTGTCAGGATAATAAGATATCGTTTGTTTTAAATTTGCCGAGTGAGTTAAAAAGTTTGTTGGATTTATCTTTAGCGGTTGATAGAAAACCTTTGAAATCTCAAGAAAAACCTATGGGTATTTTAGAGGAAATTGGTACACAAACCATTTATTTTTTATCGGTTATAAATAAAGGATTTAAGTTTTTTATACAAAGCTTGTTTTCATTTGTCCAATTACTAAAGGGTAAAGCAGTTATGCGTTTAACTGATTTTATATCTGTATTGGATTCTTGTGGACCTAAAGCTCTTTTGATTGTGTCTCTCATCAGTTTTATGGTTGGGTTGATTTTAGCTTTTGTTGGCTCTATTCAGCTAAAAACGTTTGGTGCCCAAATTTATGTAGCCAGTTTAGTTACTATCGGCATGATTAGGATTATGGGAGCCATTATGGTAGGTGTTATTATGGCTGGCAGAACAGGTGCTTCTTATGCGGCAACGATAGGCACTATGCAGGTTAATGAGGAATTAGATGCTCTTAAAACAATGGGTATTCCATCAATGGATTTTTTGGTTTTACCCAGAATTTTAGCTTTGGTTATTTCTATGCCGATTTTAGTTATGGTTTCTGATTTTATGGGTATGTTGGGCGGAGCATTTGTTGGTACGGCTTTATTGGAGATATCACCGGAAGAATATTGGAATTTTGCATGGAAGTCTTTTGGATTACAAAATTTTTTGGTTGGTATTTTTCATGGAGTGGTATTTGCTTTTGTTATTTCTCTGTGTGGATGTTACTATGGAATAAATTGTGGCAGAAATGCAGACAGTGTTGGTGTTGCAACGACAAAAGCAGTTGTTTCTTCTATTGTTTGGATGATTATTTTAACGGGTATAATTACATTATTGTGTGAGGTGTTTGGGATATGATGATAAAAGCAGATAAAGCACCTAAAATTCAGGTAAAAAATTTAACGATGGGATATGATGGGTTTATCTTACAAAAGGATATGACTTTTTGTGTAAACGAAAAAGATATTTTTATTGTTATGGGTGGGAGTGGTTGTGGAAAAAGTTCTCTTTTGCGAGTGTTAACGGGTCTTGTTAATCCCATAAAGGGCTCGGTTTATATTTCAGGTGTTAATTTTACAAAAAGTGATGAAATAACACAAAAAGAAATAATGAAAAAATGTGGTATTTTGTATCAAAGTGGAGCTTTGTTTAGTTCTATGACTTTGGCTGAAAATATAGCTCTGCCGTTGGAACAGTATACAGATTATTCAAAAGCGACTATTAGAGAAATTGCCTCTTTAAAATTAGCATTGGTGGGTTTGGCTGGGTTTGAAGATTTTTATCCTTCTCAAATCAGTGGTGGAATGAAAAAAAGAGCCGGTCTTGCTCGGGCTTTGGCATTAGATCCTGAAATTCTTTATTTTGATGAACCATCGGCGGGATTGGATCCTATCAGTTCCAAATTGTTGGATGATTTAATTTTAAATATAAACCAAAGTTTGGGAACAACAATGGTAATTGTAACGCATGAATTAAGTTCTATCTTTTCTATTGGAACGAACAGTGTTTTCTTAGATGCTGAAACAAAGAAAATTATCGCAGGCGGTAGCCCAAAAGAGATTTTAAAGAATCCGCCCAATGAAACAGTTTATAATTTTTTAACGAGAGGAAAAACAGAATATGTCTAAAAAATCAAATGCAAAAATGGTTGGTCTATTTGTATTGGTCGGTTTTTTGTCCCTGTTTGGTATTATTGCAAAATTTATGTGGGATAGGGTTAGTTCTTCTGAGCATAATATTGTTGTTATGTATTTTCAAGAATCTGTCAAGGGGTTATCTATTGGTTCGCCGGTTGTATTGGAGGGGGTTGAAGTTGGCAAAGTTGTACAAATAGAATTGGTTACAACCGGAAATGTTTTGGATTTTAGTATTCCTGTTTATGTAAAGTTTAAAAAATTAAGAGATATAAATGATACTGATTTTTTAAAAATAACACATCAGCGTAAAAAATTAAATGAGTTGATTCAGCATGGGCTGAGAGCAAGATTGGCAACACAAAGTTATCTGACCGGACAACTGATGATTGAATTGGTATTTCAGCCAAATACACCGATTGTCTTGAAAAGAAAAGGTGAGGATGGTGTTTTTGAAATACCAACAACGCTTTCAACAATTAAAGAATTATCACAAGGGATACAAAAATTACCTTTAAAGGATATGGTGGATAGAGCCAATCGGATTTTAAATACATTGGAAGAAAATCTACCTGTTTTGTTGCCACAATTTACCACTCTTTTAGATTCTATGAATCAATTAACTAAAAAAGCAGAGACAATGGTTCCCCAAAGTAAAGCTACTATTGTAAAGACCAATCAAACATTAAATAATGTAAATACAACACTTATGGATATTAGTGCGGCAGCTCGCTCCATAAAGAATCTGACTGATTATTTAGAACGTCATCCGGAATCTATTTTAAAAGGAAAGGGAAGATAAATGAAAAAGATTTTATTTCTTTGTGTAAGTGCTTTTTTGTTGACCGGTTGTTTGAGTGGGAGAAGTCCGGATTCAAAATTCTTTTTGTTGGAACAAGGTAAGGATATAGAGATTGTTTCTGATAAAAAAATCTCTCTTTTAGTCGAGCCTGTTGTTGTGCCTGATTTAATTTATAAACCGCAGATTGTTCTGAAAAAAGAAGAGTCGGCTCAAATTTTAATTTCAGAATTTAATAGATGGGCTGAACCTTTGCCTGATGTTTTAAGGCAGACATTAATGGATGATTTACAGCTTTATTTGCCTGCTGCGTTTATTAAACCTGTTTTATATACAACTGATACACCAAAGTATCAGTATCGTTTAAATGTAGAAGTAAACCACTTTATTGGTACTTTTGATAATGTGGCCGTATTGGATGTTTGGTGGTCATTAAAAAATGCATCCGGTAAAACTATTGTTCGTAAAAAAACACATCTTGAAACACCGATAGGCGATACCTATCAGGATTATGTTTTGGCACAAAGCCGATTGGTATCTGATTTGGCAAAGTTAATAGCTGAAAGCATTAAATAATAGAATGTCTTTTTGATATTTAAAGCCCCCATTGAAGGGGGCTTTTTCTATTTGTCTGTTTTGTTTTGTATAATAGGTTCCTCTTTTTGAATATGCAATACGCGTTGTGGAAATGGTATGTTAATATCCTTTTCTCTGAATTTTTCCACAATTAATGTGTAAACCGCTGTTTGTGTAGATAAGCGATTATTTACATCAGAAATATAAAAACTTAATCTAAAGTTTAAACTGTTGGCTGCCAGCTCCATAAAAGCAACGTAAGGAGCGGGAACCATTAAAACCCCTTTTGTTTCTTTGGCACATTCTAAAAGTGTTTGTTTTACAAGTTCAATATCGCTGTTATAATCTACACCGATTAATAAATCAACACGAGATTGTTTGCTCTTATAAGTCATATTGATTAAGCTGTTTGAAAGCAAAGTAGCGTTTGGAATAATAACATTTGATTTGTTAAATGTTTCAAGTTGTGTAGAACGCATATTGATTTGTTTAACAATGCCCTCATATTGGTCAACTAAAATCCAATCTCCGATTTTAAAGGGTCTTTCAAATAACAGGATAATGCCGGAAACGAAATTGTTCACAACATTTTGTAGACCAAGACCGGCTCCTAATGACAATGCACCGGCCGCGATAGCAAGACCCTTTAAACTACCCCCCATAACACTTAAAGCGACAATAAGGGCTAAAATTGTTCCGATAAATCCGATGAGGGCCGCTACAGATGTTCTGATGCCGATATCTAAATCAAATACTTCTCCCAGTTTTCCTTCTGCTAAGCTAGTTTTAATCAGTTTAAATAGGTTGTGTGTAATAAAAAAGGCGACAACTCCCAGTACAATGGAAGAGGGAGATACATGCATGCCTCCGATGTCAAAACCAAGAAAGATTTTCTTTATATTTTGTATCATAATATCTACAGATACACCCCATACAGCTAAAATACATAGTATGACAAACCCTGCAACAAAAGGAATTGTTAAAAAGTTAAATAAGTATTCTATACGTGTAATTTTATTTTTTGTCAGGCGTAAATTTTTGTTCCAAAATTTTTTATTCATCACTTGATGAAATAAAACAAAGATGAATTTTTGAAATATATATCCGACACCGATAAAAGCAATACTGACAAAAAAGCGGTTAAATATATATTCTGATAATTTTACATATCCACATAATGAAAACATGAGTACAACAAGACTTGCTAATCCGATTAACAGGCTGAGTTTGGAGGATAAAGAAAGACCTTGAATTTCTTCCGCACTATTTAATTCTTCATCTGTTAACGATTTTGTGTCATACAACAAACTGTGTGAAACCAAAATAATGCATAATGATTTAATGATATTATTTATCATTTTAATGGCGTAAACGGTATCCTCGCCAATGTCAAATTGTTGAGCAGCTACATGCAAAAAAGAAAAGAAACAGAGAATATAAATAGAAAATATCAAGTTTTTTGATATTTTTAAAGCTCGTTCATCATTAACCTCTATTAAACGCCACTGTGTCTTTTTGGGAGCAAATAAAACGCTGAAAAGTCCTGTAAATAAAAACAGATAAATTAAATAATGAGCAAAAATGTCTATCAATGTGCCAAATTGTCCCGTAAAGAAATCAGGATTTTGATGTCGCCAAGCTAAAAAGGCGACCGGAATGGCTGCAGGAACAAGAGCTCTTGCAAATATCATGAAAATACCGGCCTGTACTTTCTGAGAATAATTTGGATTTTGAATGGGTTGATCGTATCCCAGTTTTTTGCGAACGAATATGTTTATTAAAATGGAGCCAAACAAAGCACCTAATGCCCATATAAGTAAAGATAAAAGACGTTTGAGTGTGTCTGTTTGGGTATCGGGTGTTTGGGCTTTATACCAATCAATGGGGTATTCCAACAGATGGTATAAGAATTTACTGAAATTTAAAAGAGTGTAACCTAACTCTTTTATATCCCAAATAGAATTTCTTTTAACCATTAAAGAATCAAGTAAACCTTTTGCTCTTATATTAGCTACTTGTTGGTTAAGGGTATCAATTTGTGTTAAAGCTAAATCTGTTTTTGATATTTGAGCTTTGATGTTCTCTATTTCTGTTGAAAATATAGCACGCTGTTTTGATATTTCTTTAAGTTCTTTTGAGCCTTCAGGTAATTCACCAAGAGCAGCTAGTTGTTTTTGTATGTTTTCAAGTTTGATTGTTTCTTGATTTTTTTTTGTTTGAAGGGTAGATGAATAATCGCTTAATTCTTTGATTAATTCAATGGAATCGTTTTTTGTTAATATCTCGGTTGAAATTTCTTTTTCAATAGCCTTTAAATTCGCTGAAATTTTGGAAAGTTCAATAACTTTCTTTTCAGTAACAATAGGTGTTGCTTCTTGGGCGTAAAGAGGATTGTGGGCCAAGAAAACTAAAAAAATAAGAGCATATAAAGAACGTAACATGGTAAATCCTTTTGTTGTAATTAATTATTTGATTTATATATATAAAATATTTTTATGTCAATATTCGCCGTCTTTTTATTGTTAAAAAAAAGATAATCGTATTGAAATGTAACTTTTTTAATGATATATATAACTGTATGGAAAAAATAAAATTAAAATGCATTAAATGCGGCTCTTCGTTTATGGTAAAAAACGGCATTATTTTTGGTGCCCAACGATATAAATGTAAGGTCTGCGGATACCAGTTTACAAAAATAGCACCTGCCGGAAAACCTATACTTATTAAACTGATAAGTCATGCTTTATATTTTTCGGGATTGTCTATGAGAGAAGTTGCTCCCATTGTTGGGGTAACTGCTCAATCAGTATCAAGATGGATGAAAAAATGGCATCCTGCCTATCTGAAAGAGGTGGGCGATAAAAGTCAAATATACACAGCAAGTTCTGTTGATCTGATTAAAAAACTGGATTTGAAAGATAATGATAAATTGCTTGTTGTCAGTACTAGACTGCCATCTGGTGCTGTTTTTCATTCTGTTGTGCAGTTACCAATGGATAATGAAAAATCATTAAAAGAGTGATGGAATTGTTTTTTAACTTGCTTTTTGTGTAAAATTCCTGTACTTTTAACGGCATTGTTATATTAAAAATAAGGTGTTTTCATGAAAGTAAAAAAGATAAAAACTTCTAAAATTTGGAAAGAAATTTTATATGGTGTTGCTTGCTGTGCTTTTGGTTGGTATTTGCATGGTAAAATGATGCCCGCACAAACAGGTTTTTATGGCGAGGTGGAACCGCAGGTTTTGGTTCAGGGGCTGGAAAAGAAAAATATTTCTAAAAATAAAAAGTTTATCGCTCAGGTTGAGGCCGTTAATAGTGTTGATATTATTCCGCAAGTTTCCGGTTATTTAGAAGAGATTCTTTTTAAAGATGGTACGGATGTAAAGGCCGGTGATAAACTTTTTGTTATTGAACAAAGAAAATATAAGGCTGATTTAAAAGCAGCAGAAGCTCAGTTGATTCAATTAAAAAAAGATTATGACAGGATGCAAAAGTTACATAAAAGCGGTGATGTAACAGACAAGCAGTTAGATGCCGCTTTGAGTGTATTGACACAGGCAGAGGCAAATGTTGATTTGGCAAAATTAAATTTGGAACATTCTGAAATTGTAGCACCGATTTCAGGTCGTATTGGAAAGGCTTTTGTTACAAAGGGTAATCTTGTAAGTCCAAACACACAAAAGTTGGCGAGAATTGTTCAAACTAATCCCATACGGATTGCCTTTTCTGTTACGGATAAAGAAAGATCTGCTTTTTTAGAAAAGGCAAAAACAAGTGCTTCTGTTTTTGTTGATGTTGTCTTACCTAATGGAGAAAAAAGAACGGCAAATGCAAAAGACTTTTTTGCAGGAAATGAGGTAAACTCTCAAACGGCGACTATACCGGTTTATTTGGATATGGATAATTCAGATTATGCTCTAGTTCCCGGAAATTACGCAGATATCTATTTTAGGTATGAAACGGGTAAGGATTCGCTTTTGGTGCCACAAGTGGCCCTTTGTGCTGATGTACACGGAACTTATGTTATGACAGTAAACGCTGAAAATGTTGTTTCTCAAAAATATGTAACTTTAGGTGATGTTGTTGAAGATAAACAAATAGTTCTTTCTGGGTTGGATGATACAGATAAGGTTATTATTCAAGGTCTTCAAAAAGTTAAAAGCGGGATTAAAGTTAAACCAACTGTCGTTTCTTCATCAGATAAATAGGAGTAAGATAAATGTTTTCCGGATTTTTTATCAATAGGCCGAGATTTTCGTTTGTTATTTCAATCGTAATTGTTTTGGTTGGAATAATCGCACTTTTTAAGTTGCCGATTGCTCTTTATCCGGAAGTTACACCACCGGAGATTTCTGTAAAAGCAACATATCCGGGGGCTAGTGCCGATGTTATTGCTAAAATGGTTGGTATTCCTTTAGAGGATGAAATTAATGGTGTTGAAGATATGATTTATATGAATTCAACATCTGAAGATGGCACATACAATCTAAAAGTTACTTTTAAAACAGGGGTAAATCCGGACATTGCTCAGGTAAAAGTCCAAAACAGGATTCAGCAAGCTTCTTCAAAATTGCCACAAGAAGTTACCAGACAAGGTCTTTCAGTTAAAAGAGAATCGTCAAATATTTTAGGATTTATTGTTTTTACTTCACCGGATGGTAGTATGACTGACCAGCAAATCGGCGATTATATATACAATAATGTTGAAAGAACACTGGGAAAAGTGTCTGGTGTCGGTAGTTTAAATGTCTATGGTTCTAAGTTAAGTATGCGTGTGTGGATGAATGCGGATAAAATGGCTGCTTTAGATTTGACAGCAGATGATGTTTATGCTGCTATTTCAGCCCAAAACTATCAGCCCTCATTAGGTAAAGTCGGTGCTTCTCCAACCGAATCAAATAACCCGATGGTATATACTTTACAAACAAAAGGGCGTATGCAAACACCCGCCGAATTTGAACATATTATTATTCGGACAGCTGAACAAGGTGGATTGGTTCGCTTAAAAGATGTGGCTCGTGTTGAGGTTGGTCAGGAAAATTATGCTATTTCGGGACTTTATAATGGACAGCCGTCTATTACGGTTGCGGTGGCTCTTTCTTCCGGAGCTAATGCACTTGAAACAATGGAAAATGTTAAGAAAACACTTTCAGAATTGGCACAATATTTTCCTAAGGGATTGGATTATAAGTTAAGTTATGATTCAACAAAATATATTGATGCCTCGGTTGAAGAAGTTGTTTTGACATTGTTGTTTACATTGGTGCTTGTTATTGCTGTTTGTTATTTCTTTTTGCAGGATTTTTATTCTACATTGATTCCTTCGTTAACCATCCCTGTTTCAATATTGGGGACGTTTGCTGTTATTTTGGCTTTGGGCTACAGTATCAATATGTTTACGCTTTTTGCTCTGTTATTAGCCATCGGGCTTGTTGTGGATGATGCCATTGTTGTCGTGGAACGTGTAGTGCATTTGATGCAACATGAAAATTTATCAGCTCGCGAAGCAACATGGAAAGCTATGTCAGAAATAACGGGAGCCTTAGTTGCAACCAGTTTTGTTTTATTGGCAATTTTTATTCCGGTTGGTTTTTTAGATGGCATTGTCGGGAAGATTTATCAACAATTTTCAGTAACAATTGTAACGGCAGTTTTATTTTCATTGCTTAATGCCTTAACACTTTCACCGGCGTTATGTTCTATTTTGATTAAGAAAATAAAACCAAAGAAAAAAGGGTTTTTTGCTAATGTGAATAAAAAAATTGCAAAAGTGATCCGCTTTTATGTGATATCTGTTTCGGTTGTTGCTAAAAAAATACCGCTTATTGTAACAATTTTTGCTCTTTTGGTCGGGTTATGCTATGTGCTTTTTGCAACGGCTCGTACTTCATTTATACCACCGGAAGATCAAGGTGTTATCGTCATGAGTATGCAGTTACCTGAAGGTGCTTCTAAAAAAAGAACGCATGCTCTTGTGGATAAGGTAAATGAAATTGTTGCTGCAGAAAAAAGTGTGGAGGGAATCTCTAATATTGTCGGATTTAGTTTGATATCCGGTCGCGGTGAAAATGTAGCCATGTCATTTATTGTTTTAAAACCATGGGGCGATAGAAGTGCACCTTCCGAATATTCAACAGCTATTTTAAATCGTTTAAGAGCAAAAGTGGCTGTTTTTCCTGAAGCTGATTTTCAACTTTTTGAAATGCCGGCTATTCCGGGTCTTGGTAGTGTTGGTGGTATGGATATCAGATTGCAATCTAGGCAAACAATGGATTATCAACAGTTAGATGCTGCTTTGCAGGGCTTTTTGGGAAAATTAAATCAGTTGCCATCGGTAGCGTATGCTTATTCCACTTTTAACGCTAAAACCCCTAATATCTTTTTGGATATTGATCGGGTTAAAGCTGAGAGTATGAAAGTTCCTGTTGGTAAGATTTTTTCAACTTTAGAAAGTTACTTGGGTTCAGCTTATGTAAACGATATTAACTTGGGTACACAGGTTAATAAAGTTATGTTACAATCGGATTGGAAATACCGGCAGGATATTAATAGTATCAACGAATTGTATGTGATGAATGAAAACGATGTATCCGTACCGATGCGTGGTTTGGTTGAATTAAGCAAAGTGCTGGCTCCCCGAGTTGTTGATCGTTATAATCAGTATCCGGCCGCAAAGGTTACAGCCGTTCAAAAACCAGGTAGCAGTACGGGGCAGGCAATGGCTGAGATTGAGAATCTGGTAAATGAATTGCCTAAAGGTTTTGGTATTGAATGGTCAACCATGAGTTATCAAGAAAAAAATTCAAGTGGACAGATTGGCTATTTATTAGCTTTAGCAATTATTTTTGCTTATTTGTTTTTGGTTGCCCAATATGAAAGTTTTATTGTCCCAATTCCTGTTCTTTTATCATTAGTTGTTGCGATTAATGGTGCTATGCTGGGGTTGTTTTTCTTTGGTATGCCTCTTAGCATTTATGCCCAGTTAGGTTTGATATTGTTAATTGGTCTTGCCAGTAAAAACGCTATTTTAATTGTTGAATTTGCCAAGGAAGAACGGTTAAAAGGAGCGACAATCGTGAATGCAGCCATCAAAGGATTAAAGGTGAGATTTAGAGCGGTGTTAATGACAGCATTCTCCTTTATTTTAGGTGTATGGCCAATGGTTATTGCTTCAGGAGCTGCTGCAGCTAGTCGTCGGGCAATAGGTGTTCCGGTGTTTTGGGGAATGCTCATTGGCACAATTTTCGGCTTATTTGTTATTCCGTTACTTTATGTTTTGATTCAAACTAGTTTTGAGAAGTTTTCAAAGCGTAAAAGAATAAGAAAATCAAAATGTTAAAATTAAATTAGGAATAATGGGAAAAAAGCCTTTTTTTGTCTTGCTTTTTTAAAAAAAAGATGTTTAACTAAAGCAAAATAAAATGGAGGTCAAATGGCGATAGTCAGCAAAGCAGATTTAAATTTTCAAAATGCGTTGTCCGTTATTCCCGCTACGCAAAGTTTTATTTTGCCGATTCCTGCATTGAAGAATGGGGGGGATGAGTTTGTTTTTCCAATAGGGGATAAACGAAAAGGGTTACCGTTGACAGGTTCAGATGGGGAGGTTATTTCCGGACGGGGTATTGTTTTTTTAAATTCTAAAGATAAGTCATGGCAAGCGGTTAAAGGTGATGGGTCAGGCGTTGTTGTGATTAATAATGTTTCTTTAGAACAGGCTAAAGCATTACAAAAAAAGGTTATGCAACTTTCAAATAATGAACCGCAAAATTTAGATAAAGATAAGATAAAACTTTTTTTAAAATACGCTCACGCCTTAGGGTTAAAAGATGTTGTTCATGCAGATAGAAATTTTGTTTCTACGCAAATGCGAGCCGTAGAGGTTTGGGAAACGGGTGTTGAAAATTTTGGTTTTTACAGCTATAATAAAGATAAATCTTCTCAGGCTATTCGTTTTTCAGGTTCTGTTGCGTTTAATGATACAAATCTGTCAAAACACTCTTTTGAAAACGGTTGTGTTGTTGTTAGAGATTCCAGTGATGCTCTGACTGTTATTAAACCGGAGGTGTTTTTAAAGTCATATACAAAACCGAATGGCTCGCCTGTAACGTTATTTGATGTGCCGATGAAATTAACGACAAAGCAATATTCAGGAATAATGAATCAACGTTCAGCAACGGCATAAAAAAGGGGAGTTGTTCCTCTTTTTTGTTTTTTAGGTGTTAAGATGAATGTTTCAACGTTTTTGTGGCGATATTTATCAAAAACAAAAAGGTGGTTAATAGGTGCCTTTTTTTGTATTTCATTGGGTGAGCTTAGCCGGCAAACAGGATTTTATTTTGCGTCTCGTATTGCTGAAGTTTTGAATGAGAATTCAAGTAAATATGTATTGTTAAAACAGGCTGTTTTTTACTCTTTTTTGTTTGGTGTTTTCATTCAGGGTAGAACGGTTATACATAATTTTCACTATGCATTAGATACAATTTTTCAACCGAGAATACAGACCAAAATGACAAGGGATTTGTTTTCTTATGCACATAAACATTCTATGCAATTTTTTGCTGAAGAAATGGCAGGGCGAATTTCGGGAAAGGTTATGCAGATTGTTGCATCTGTGATTGAATTAAAGCATCAATTATTTTCTCCTCTTTTATCTTTTTTTCGTATAAGTATCGGTTTTTTCTTTTTATCCGGAATTCATATCCATTTAGGATTGGCACTTGTTGTATTTATTTGTTTCTATATTCTTTTTTTGTGGTATATGTCTCAAAAAATGACACAAGCATCTGTTGTTGTATATGATCAGGAAACGGCTGTTAATGGTGTATTGGTTGACACACTTTTTAATTATAATATTGTTAAAAATGATGGCAATATTTTACATGAAAAAAGAAGTTTTTTTGAAAAAATAAAGAAATGGGTTCGTTTAGAAAGAAATATTTACCGTTTAGATTTTCAAATGCATTTCATTCAAGGTGTGGTGCGTTCTTTAATGCAAATGGTTTTTTTGTTTATACCTCTTTATTATTGGTTACAAAATGAAATTTCAGTGGCGGATTTTGTTTTGGCTGAAAGTTTAATCACTTATTTAACACTGTTTGGGCTGAATATTGCCATACCTGTCGCTAATTTTTGCAAGGCATGGGGAGCTATTCAAGATGGTCTTGATTTTATATATAGACCACTTCAAATTACAGATAAAAAAGATGCCAAGAATATTCAAATAAAAAAGGGAGCTATAGTATTTAAAAATGTTTCCTTTAATTATAATGGAAAAACATCACAATTACAGTTTAAAAATTTTAATTTAAATATAAATTCAAAAACAAAAGTCGGACTTGTTGGAATGTCCGGTTCCGGAAAATCTTCATTGATTAAGTTGGTGATGCGTTATTATGATGTTTTAAAAGGAAAAATATTCATTGATGGTATTGATATATCAAAAGTTAAACAAGCATCACTCAGAGAATATATCTCTGTAATTGAGCAAAATCCATCTTTATTTAACAGGTCTATTAAAGAAAATATCAAATATGGTAAATTAACAGCTTCTGATGAAGAGGTTATAACAGCGGCTAAACAGGCATATATACATGATATGATTATGCGTTTGCCAAATGGTTATGATACGGTTGTGGGTGAACGGGGTATTATTTTGTCTGGTGGAGAACGGCAACGTATCGCGATTGCTAGAGCTATTTTAAAAGATGCACCGATTTTAATTTTAGATGAGGCTACTTCTGCACTGGATAGTGAATCGGAAATATCTATTCAAAAGTCATTAAAAAAAATCATGAAAAACAAAACCGTAATAGCGATTGCTCATCGCCTTTCTACCTTAAGAGAAATGGATATTCTTTTGGTTATGAAAAACGGTAAAATTATTGAAAAGGGAACGCATGCTCAGTTGCTGAAGAGCGGAGGAGTTTATTCCGCTTTTTATAAATTGCAAACACAAAGTTTTAAGAGGACTAAATGACGGTTTTAAACTTTTATAAATCATATTTTGGTCTCTTAAAATATATGCTTCTTTGGGGAACAATTTTAATTTTAATTTCTGGAGGGTGTTCCAGATTGTCGGCCTTTTTTGGGGCACAGTTAGTCAATTTGATTTCTTTGGATATAGAGAATAAATATACGGTTTTAAAGCAGGCGATATTTTTTATTTTCTTATATACACTTTTTAATATTATAGGGCAGTCTTTGTTTGTAACACTGCGTTTAGTTAATGCAAAGTATATTCCCTATCTTAGAGGTAAAGTAACAAAAGATTTATTTGCCTATATTCATAAACATTCCCCCTCTTTTTTTGAAGAAGAGATGTCCGGTAATATTGCTGCAAAAGTGCGTAATGTTGTTTATGGATTTGAGGAGGCTTATGCTATTTTATTTTGGAAATTATATCAGCCGTTTTTAACCGTTTTTACGGTTGTTATCGGGGTTATTTGGACTGAGGTATCTATAGGTATTCTTTTGATTTTTTTGCTAATAGGTTTTTGTGCTTGGATATGGGTGTCTTCAAAAGATGTAATGCCGTACAATGCTGAATATGCCAAACAGTCCGCCTTATCTGTTGCAAGACTTGTGGATAGTATTTCAAATGCAGATACGGTTAAAAGTTTTTCAAAACAACAATATGAAGAAAAATATTTATTTCACCAATTAAACATTGCAGCAAAATCACAAAGAATTTCATTACGAAAAACAAGGATTATTTCTTTAAAACAAGGAACAGGTAGAAATATTTTTCAATTTGTATTATGTATTATCCCACTTGTTTATTGGTATTATGATTTAGTTTCATTTGTAGATTATATTTTTATTCAAAGTTTGATTATTACCGTTTCGCATCAGACCGGAGATTTATCAATGAGTATTATGGCTTTTCTTTCAAAAACAGCCGTGATGCAGGAAGCTTTGGATTTGATTTATCAACCTATTTTATTAACAGATAAAAACAATCCTCATGCATTGATTGTAAAAAAGGGAGAAATACAAATCAAAAATATTTATTATGCTTATCGTAAAAAGACCTGTGTTTTTAAAGATTTTTCTTTAAATATAAAACCAAAAACAAAAGTTGGTTTTGTTGGATATTCGGGGTGTGGTAAATCAACGCTGATTAAGTTAATAAACAGGATGTATGATGTTTCAAAGGGAGGCATTTTTATAGATGGTCAAAATATTAAAGATGTTTCTTTGTCCTCATTGCACAGACAAATAACTTATATTCCTCAAGAGCCAAGTTTACTTAATCGTACAATTAGGGAAAATATTCTTTATGCAAGGCCAACTGCGTCTGAGGAAGAAATGATAGTGGCTGCAAAAAAAGCCTACATTCATGATTTTATTATGACATTACCAGAAGGATATGATTCTAAGGTAGGAGATAGAGGAATAAAATTATCAGGTGGCGAGCGGCAACGTATCGCGATTGCTAGAGCTATTTTAAAAGATGCTCCGATTTTGATTTTAGATGAAGCAACATCTGCCCTTGATAGTGAAACAGAATTTTATATTCAAAAATCATTGGAAAATTTAATGAAGGGTAAAACCGTTATAGCCATAGCACACAGACTTTCAACCTTAAAGAAAATGTCAAGAATTGTTGTATTTGAAAATGGTAAAGCTACAGAAGATGGACCGCATTCAAAATTAATAAAAAACAAAAAGTTATATTATCAGTTTTATAAAATGCAATCTGCGACATTTATCGGTGAATAAGCTGTTATAATGTCTCTGTTTCTTTAAAAAATTGTACTTGATTTTTAGTATTGTTATGGGTATAGTGAATAAAAGAAAAACTTGGTAAAAGGCTTTATTTATGAAAAATATTTTTTTAAAAAAACAACCTGTTTTTAACTCATTTATGCAGTTTGTAAATAAATTGGGACGTGTTGTCTTGTCTTTTTTTAGAAGTGCCGGCTCATTAGGTATTTTTGCGGTGGAAACGGTTTATCATTGTTGTACGCCCCCCCTTTATTGGAGGGCTCTTCTTCGGCAGTTGATAGAAATAGGATTTTATTCTTTACCGGTTGTTGCTTTGACAACCTTGTTTTCAGGCATGGTTATTGCTTTGCAAACTTATAGTGGATTTTCGCAATTTTCAGCGGAGGGAGCGGTTTCTTTGGTTGTTTTAGTTGCTGTAACCAGAGAGTTGGCCCCAGTTATGGCTGGTTTGATGGTTGCCGGTCGTATAGGGGCCGCTATGGCTGCAGAAATTGGTACAATGCGGGTAACGGAGCAAATTGACGCCCTTTCAACTTTATCTACCAATCCGATAAAATATTTAATTGTCCCCAGAGTGATTGCAGGTCTTATTATGTTGCCTCTTTTGGTTTTAATTGGTGATATCATTGGTATTTGCGGTGGATATATGATTGGTGTTTCAAAGTTGGATTTTAATGCGACAACTTATTTGGTCAGTACATGGGAATATTTAAAGCCGATGGATGTTATATCCGGTTTAACAAAGGCGGCTGTTTTTGGGTTTATTATTACTTTGCTTGGCTGTTATAATGGTTTTCATTCAAAAGGTGGTGCACAAGGCGTTGGTCAAGCAACAACAAATGCTGTTGTTTCCTCCAGTATTTTAATTTTGATATTCAACTATATTTTAACAGAAATGTTTTTCTCTGTTTAAGGTGTTAAATATGACTCATACAAAAAAAGCTACAAAGATAAAATTGGTGGATGTGCATAAAGCTTTTGGTTCAAAAAAAGTTTTGTCGGGTGTTAATTTAGAGATACATCAAGGTGAATCGCTGGTTATTATCGGTGGTTCGGGAACAGGTAAATCTGTAACATTAAAATGTATTCTTGGTTTGTTAAATCCGGATAAGGGCTATATTGAAATAGATGGGAAAAGATTAGATACCCTTTCGCAACAAGAGCAGGAAAATATCAGGGCTCAAATTGGTATGCTTTTTCAAAGCGGTGCTTTGTTTGATAGCTTAAATGTTTGGGAAAATGTTTCCTTTTCTTTGACGCAAAATAAAAAACTTGATATGGCAAATGCTAAAAAAATTGCGATTAAAAAGTTGGCCCAAGTCGGGTTACCAAAAACAGTTGCAGATGTTTATCCGGCAGATTTATCCGGTGGGATGAAAAAACGTGTCGGTTTGGCACGTGCCATTGCTAATAACCCGAGCATTATTTTTTTTGATGAGCCGACAACGGGTCTTGATCCGATTATGTCAGATGTTATCAATGACTTGATAGTTTCTTGTGTGAAAACGTTAGGAGCAACGGCATTAACAATTACGCATGACATGAATTCTGCAAGGCAAATTGCCGATAGAATCGCGATGCTTTACGAAGGTAAAATTATTTGGACCGGGACGGTAAAAGAATTAGATAAGACGGATAATCCTTATGTTAGACAATTTGTTGCCGGTAGTTCACAAGGGCCGATTCGTGTTGAAGGGAAAGAGAAAAAATAATGGCAAAAAAGACAACGCAATTTGTCTGTCAAAATTGTGGTTCCGTACATCCCAGATGGTCGGGTAAATGTGATGCGTGTGGTGAGTGGAATACAATAACAGAAGAAGCTTTGCCTCAAAAGGAAATAAAAACAGCGACAGGCGGTGTCGGTGGTAAAAAAATTGTTTTTACGGATTTAAGCGGTGCTCCGGAAATCGTTTTTCGGTTAAAATCCAATATTCAGGAATTGGATCGTGTTTGCGGGGGCGGTTTGGTACCGGGGTCTGTTATTTTGGTTGGTGGTGATCCGGGGATTGGTAAATCAACACTATTGTTGCAGACGGTTGCAAATTTGTCTCAAGGTGTTAATAAGGCGGGGATACCAACAAAATGTGTTTATATTTCCGGTGAAGAATCAACAGATCAAGTGCGTCTTAGAGCTATGCGATTAGGATTATCTAAAGCCCCTGTTGAATTAGCCAGCAGTATAAATGTTCGTGATATTGTGGCTTCTCTTGATACAGATGATGCTCCGGATATTGTTGTTATTGACTCTATCCAAACCATGTATACAGATACATTGGATTCGGCACCTGGGACAGTTGGTCAGGTTCGAGCAGCGGGTCATGAGCTTATTCGCCTTGCAAAAAGAAGAAATTTTGTTTTGTTTTTAGTGGGGCACGTAACAAAAGAGGGAACGCTTGCAGGTCCCAGAGTTTTGGAACACATGGTTGATACTGTTCTTTATTTTGAAGGTGATAGAGGACATCATTTTAGAATTTTGCGTTCCGTCAAAAACAGGTTTGGTGCTACGGATGAAATAGGTGTTTTTGAAATGCGCGAAACAGGTCTTTCTGAAGTGCCGAATCCATCCGCTCTTTTTTTAGCGGAGAGACGGGGGAATATTGCCGGTAGCTGTGTTTTTGCCGGTATTGAAGGATCCAGACCTTTGTTGGTTGAAATACAGGCATTGGTTGCACCGCAAGGTGGAACGGCTCCAAGGCGGGCAGTTGTTGGATGGGATACAAATCGTTTGTTAATGATTTTGGCAGTGTTGGAAGCAAGATGTGGCGTCTCTCTTTCTAATAAAGATGTGTTTTTAAATGTTGCGGGTGGTTTAAAGATTACGGAACCGGCCTGTGATTTAGCAGTTGCCAGTGCCATTGTTTCGGCATTAGTACAAAAACCGATGCCGGCGGATATGATAATTTTTGGGGAAATAGGATTATCCGGTGAAATTAGAAATGTTCCACAGCCGGATTTAAGATTAAAAGAAGCGGATAAGTTAGGTTTTGAAAAGGCTCTTGTTCCGCCGGAAAGAAAGAAAAAATCAAAAGCAGATTTAAAAATAACAGAAATTGGTCATTTAAAAACGCTTATTGACTCATTTCAAGGATAAAAGGAGTTTTTATGGTTATAGGATTAATAGATATTATCGTTTTACTCACATTGGTGTTATCTGTTTTGTTTGCATTGTATAGAGGCCTTGTTTGTGAATTGTTGTGCATTTCTTCATGGATATTAGCCGGCTTAGCAGCCTTATATTCTTTTAACCCAATGGCTAAGATGTTGTCCGGTCTATTTGACGGAAATGATATGATGGCCGGTGTTGTAGGCTCGGGTATTGTCGGTCTTCTTATTTTGGTTGTTATGACTGTTGTAAACGCACAAATAGTAAAAAGATTGAGAGCCAGTTCTCTGAGTGGTTTAGATAGAATATTTGGTTTTGTTTTTGGATGTTTGCGAGCAGTTTTACTTCTTTCCTTGGTTTATATTGCAGGGGGTATGGTGTTGCCGGAAACAAAATTAAAAGAATGGGAAGAAAATAATTTTTCAATGCCTTATATTCAAAAGTCTGTTGAGATTTTAAAGTATATTGTTCCAGAAAATATTTTGACGGATTTAAATGTTGATAAAAACACAGTTGATGAAAAACAGCCCAAAATCGGCACGGATTTAAAAAGAAAACAACAACCAAAAGATACTTCTAAAAAAGCTCTTGGAAAGTTAATTGAAGAAGTTAAAAAACCATCTTCTACCCTAAAACCTTTTGAGGTTAAAAAAGAAAAACAAGCTATAGATAAGGGTACATCAAAGTCCGAAACGGTTAATTATAAGGAATCAGAAAGAGAATCCTTAGATATTATGGTGGAAGCTATTGCAGGAGAATAGTGATGTTTAAAAGAAAAGTATCACCGGATAAATTGATTAAAACGGCACAAAAACTTTTAAAAGAACGCTATATGAAGGAGGGGCACCATTTTGTGGTTGCTGCCGCTCTTGTAACTGAGTCCGGAAATATTTATTCAGCCTTACATTTGGGAACGAATCAACCCTCATTGGCAACTTGTGCGGAAATAATTACAATCGGATATGCCGCAACGGCAGAAAAAGACATGAAAATTAAAATGATTGTTGCTGTTCGTGATCAGGATGGTTATGTAATTTCTCCTTGTGGCAAATGCAGAGAATATATCGCTGATTATGGTCCGGATGCTGAGGTTATTATGCCTGCAGAGAATAAAAAAGGTTATGAGGTGGTCTCTATTAAAGAGCTTATACCGAATAAGTATAAAAAACGGGTGTAGTTATGCAAATAGTTATTTCGGCAATCGGAAAGTTAAAGAAGAATACACCGGAAGATTTACTTATACAAGATTATTTAAAAAAAACAAAATGGTCTGTTACAGTTAAAGAAAGTGAAGAGAAAAAATCTCTATCTGGAGATCAATTAAAAGAGGCAGAATCTCTTCTTTTATTATCATCAATTCCTCAAGGGGGTAAAATAATAGCTCTTGATGAAAGAGGCAAGACACCTTCGTCAAGAGAATTTGCTAATCTTTTAGGAAAATGGATAGACGAGGGGGTTCCCAGTATTTCTTTTTTAATTGGCGGAGCAAATGGACACGCTGAAATATTAAGACAAAAGGCTGATTATAAACTTTCTTTTGGGCGTATGACATTGCCTCATATGTTAGCAAGAGTTGTTTTGGCAGAGCAAATTTATCGGGCGAAAACAATTTTAGACGGTCATCCCTATCATAAGGATTAAAAGAATTTATCACTCTTTATAAAATTTTGTTGACAAGTTAATGAAAGCTTGGTATGATACCTCATCACTTTGGAGAGTTGGCAGAGTGGTAATGCAGCGGATTGCTA
>CALCTR010000069.1 GCA_937906925.1 uncultured Alphaproteobacteria bacterium | reverse complement strand
CTAAATCACCCCATACCTCTTCACGACGAGCTTTTTCACGTGATAAAACAACATTGCCATCTTTATCTTCATATCTGTCAACAAAAACGTCAACGCTGTCATTTAAGTTAAGAGTTTGGACACCAAATTCTGAAACAGGAATGCGTCCTTCTGATTTTAAACCGACATCTACTGTTACATAGTCGTCATCAAAACCAACGATTTTGCCGGAAATAACTTTGCCTTGCAAAGAACCTTTTCCCATAAATTCGTCTAATAATGCGCCAAAGTCTTCTACCGGCATTTGGTTTTCATTTGTGTTCATAATAATCCTTAAAAAAATATAGTTGGCCACCAAAACCTAAGGTCTTGGGGACTTTAGTTAATCCGCCCGTTAATATAACGAATGACTTGGGCGTATACATCATCCGCCGTTAAAGAAGAGGTATCAATGACAAAAGCATCGTCAGCAGCCTTTAACGGAGCAGTTGCTCGTTCAGCATCCCGCTTGTCTCTGGCAATGATGTCTTCCAAAACATCCTTATATATAACACATAATCCTTTTAATTGCAACTCTTTATATCGTCTTTGTGCACGAATTTCACTATTTGCCGTTAAAAAAATCTTTATAGGAGCCTCCGGACAGATAACAGTCCCAATATCGCGACCATCTAAAATAGCTCCTTTTGCCGGTGTTTTGTCTTTTTTTATCGGATTTAATGCGAATCGCCGTTGAAAATCAAATAAAGCTTTTCTAACACTTGGCAACCTAGAAACAAGTGAAGCCGCCTTACCGCAAACTTCATTTCTAATTCGCGAATCGTCTTGTAAGGATAACATTCGTTCAATACTAAGGCTTTTAGCAACCTTTAAAGCCGCGTTTTCATCTTCCGGATTCAATCCTTGTTCTAAAAGTTCAAATCCCACCCCCCTGTACAAAGCACCGGTATCTAAATAAGCATAATCCAGTGTTTCAGCCAATCTTAAGGCTAATGTTCCCTTTCCTGCCGATGAAGAACCATCAATTGCAATTACATTCATTTTATTTTTTTTACCTCTTTTTTAATTTTTTTATTGACAAATTAAACATAACATGTAAAAGGCACAAATAACAAGTTTTTTTTATCACGGAGGATTAAAATGGCAAAACCAGAATGGGGTCTAAAACGTAAATGTTTAAAATGCGGGGCTTTTTTCTATGATATGAATAAAAAAAGTTTTTCCTGCCCGAAATGTAAAGAATCATACACACTTGATTCTTATTCGGAGAATAAAACAAAACAACTTTTAAAACTGGCCAAGAAAGCAGCACCTAAAATTGAAGATGATACATTGGATGAAGAAGCCTTACTTCAAATGACGGAAGATATTCCTTTAGCGGATGAAGATATCGGTCCGGATGATTTGGAAATTTTAGATGACGAACAAGAACTAGAAGAAAATGACAGACCGGAATTGACAGGAATTGTAGAACAATTTGATGACGAAGACCAATCCGACAAATAATCAAAATCCTTTTTTTCAATCCCTGAAAGGGCAACTTTTAGTTGCCATGCCGGGGATTGATGACTTGCGTTTCAATAAAACAGTTATTTATATTTATGAACATTCGCAAGAATATGGAGCACGTGGTATTGTTATCAACAAACCAGCCGTAAAAATGTCTTTTTCGGATATATTAACGCAACTAAAAATAGAAGAAACATCTATCACAAACACCCCGCAAATCTTATTGGGCGGACCGGATGAAATCACACATGGATTTATTTTACATTCAGATGATTATTTCAGACCGGAGACAAATTATATTCAAAATAACATTGCCCTAACTTCTACACAAGATATTTTAGAGGATATCGCTAAAGGCAAAGGCCCGGAACAAAAGCTCATTGCTTTGGGGTGTGCCTCTTGGATCCGAGGTCAGTTAGAGGATGAGATTATGAGCAACGTTTGGCTAACTGCACCGGCAGATACAAATCTTTTATTTCAAACACCTTATTTGGACAGATGGCAACAGGCCATCCGTTCATTAGGGGTAAATCATTTTTATTTAACAAATATTTCAGGAAAAGCCTAAATGAAAAAGTATCTTTTATCCGCACTTGTAATTGCTGTTATCGCTTCTACCGGATGGTTTTTTATGGCATCCAGAAATCCCTTAGTATCCGTTGTAATGCCGACTTACAATCGCGTTAATTTATTACCTCGTGCCATTCAATCCATTTTAAATCAAACATACGAAAACTTTGAATTTATCATTGTGGATGACGCCTCTACAGATGGGTCAAAAGAGCTTTTAGAAATGTATGCAAAAAAAGATCCGCGTATCAAAATCTTGTATAACGAAAAAAACAGAGGCATTTCCTATTCCAGAAACAAAGGAACAGATGCCGCTAAAGGCAAATATGTTGCCATCATGGATTCTGATGACTATTCATTTCCGGAACGATTAAAAAAACATGTTGATTATCTTGAAAAAAACGATGATGTAACAGCTTTAACCGCCCTTTATTTTGAAGAGTGGGAAGAAACAGGCAAACGCACAGGGCCGAATAATTGGGTTCCTCCACTTCGCTTTGATTTTATTTTTCATTTAAAAAATTATTTTACAAATATTTCTGTTTTCAGACGAGATTTTGTAAAAAAACACAACATTCGCTATGATGAAACCATGATGTCTTCTGAAGACTATGATTTTTGGTCAAAAATATATATGAATGGCGGAAAACTCCGAATGCTGAATGAGCCACTTATCTCACTTAGACGACACAGAACAAATTCTCAAGAATATTATGACCAAATCAAATCAAATGCTAAAATCGTATCTGAGAGATTATTACATCACTTTGGCATAACCAATCCTGAAAAATACAAAACTGATTGTGAAAAAATGGCTCAAATTGTAAATTTAAACAAAATCAATCACAAATTAGATGAGTATAGTATTCACTTATTTTTCAACAGAACCTGTATCGGTATCGGCACACCGCCGGAGGGGTTATATATTAAGCATGACAAGTGGGTTGATTACCTTTTAAAAACAGATAAAAAAAACGTATTTCGCCGTATTAAAAACGGGGATGAATATAAGATTTTAGAGATTAACAAAAACAATGACGGCCGTGAAAATATCTTTGTTTTAGAGAACCCTGCCGGCGATATGGAGATTTATCATAAGCAACAAGATGAATCTTTAGCATTGCTTGAAACGCACAGAAGTTTTAAAACAATCATCAAAGATTTGTTCCGTTGGTAAAACAAAATCACACATACACTCATCTTCTATTTTTTTAAGCAACCAGATGGCGATAAATCACCCGGCGTCGTGT
>CALCTR010000068.1 GCA_937906925.1 uncultured Alphaproteobacteria bacterium | reverse complement strand
CCTTTTTCTATGAGTAATTTAGCAATTTCAGCGGAGTTGACAAAATGGAGCGGTGTTTTATCTAAAATAATTGAATCTTGGCCCCAATATCGTAATTGGCTTTTTTGGTTCACATCTGCTTTATTAGAAAGGAGAGTTTTAACTAAGGCGATGTCATTGTCAATAACGGCCTGATGCAAGGGGAATAGTTCTTCTACAGGTCGGGCCAGCGAGCGAGCCAAAAGCGGGGTTGCCGTTAATAAAGTTAAGGATAAAAGGGTTGACAGTATGAGATGTTTTTTCATTTTTTCTCCGATAAGCGTGTTTTTTATATGTATCTGCTATCATCAATAGATAAGTGGTAAAGGTGGTATTTGATGAGGGGTTAACCCCTTGTTATTCTTAGCGTTTGTGTCAGCTTTATTTTCTATGAGAAATTTAACAATGTTATCCCTGTTATGCCGGATAGCTATGTGAAGCGGTGTATTTCCATCATTATCCTTAGCGTTTACGTCAGCCCCTTTTTCTATAAGTAAGCGAGCGATGTTAACATCATTTTCCCAGTGCAAAGGAGTATGCCCCTTATTGTTCTTAGCGTTTACATTGGCCCCCTTTTCTATGAGCAATTTGGCAATGTCAACAGTTCTGACAAAGTGCAAAGGTGTATTACCATTGTTATCCTTAACCTTCACGTCAGCTCCATTTTTTATGAGCAATTTGGCAATTTTATATAGGTTAGCCTTGTGTAGAGGTGTCTCTCCATCATTATTCTTAGAATTCACGTCAACGCCATTTTCTATCAATAATTGAGCAATATTCGTATCTTTTGTAAGATATGTTGTATCGTGAAGTGTTGTATTGCCATAGTTATCCTTAGCATTCACGTCAGCTCCATTTTCTATGAGAAATTTCGCAATTTTAGCGGAGTTGACATAGTGAAGAGGTGTATTTCCATCCTTACTCCTAGCGTTTACGTCAGCCCCTTTTTCTATGAGCAATTTAGCAATGTCAATAATGTTAACAGAATGCAAAGGTGTATTTCCATCATTATCCTTAGCGTTTACATCAGCCCCGTTTTTTATGAGTAAGGTGGCAATTTTAGCGGAGTTGACAAAGTGGGACGGTGTATAGTTCCAATTGTCTTTAGCGTTCACATCAGCCCCGTTTTTTATGAGTAAGGTGGCGATGTCAATTTGGTTATTCTTCAAGGCAATGTGTAAAGGTGTACGTCCATTATTATTCTTAGCATTTACATTACTCCCATTTTCTATGAGCAATTTAGCAATGTTAATAATTTTAACAGAATGCAAAGGCGTATCGCCATATTTATTCTTAGCGTTCACGTCGGCACCTTTTTCTATGAGTAATTTAGCAATTTTAGCGGATTTGACATAGTGAAGAGGTGTATCGCCATAGTAGCCCTTAGCGTTCACGTCAGCACCTTTTTCTATGAGTAATTTGGTGATGTCATCCCTGTTATACCAGATAGACCTGTGCAAAGGCGTATTGCTATATTTATTCTTAACCTTCACGTCGGCACCTTTTTCTATGAGCAATTTAGCAATGTCATCCCTTTTATATAGGCTAGCCATGTGTAGAGGTGTCTCTCCATCATTATTCTTAGCGTTCACATCAGCTCCTTTTTCTATGAGTAATTTAGCAATTTCAGCGGAGTTGACAAAATGGAGCGGTGTTTTATCTAAAATAATTGAATCTTGGCCCCAATATCGTAATTGGCTTTTTTGGTTCACATCTGCTTTATTAGAAAGGAGAGTTTTAACTAAGGCGATGTCATTGTCAATAACGGCCTGATGCAAGGGGGATAGTTCTTCTACAGGTCGGGCCAGCGAGCGAGACAAAAGCGGGGTTGCCGTTAATAAAGTTAAGGATAAAAGAGTTGACAGTATGAGATGTTTTTTCATTTTTTCTCTCCTTTTTTTTTAAAGCGTATTTCATAATAACAGGTATGTCAAGAAATCATTTTTTTTAGGTAGACAAGTATTTTTGGGTTGACAATATACAGCCTCGTCATGCCGATTTTTTCTATCTGCGTTTGACTGGGAAAGGGAAGAGTAGAGTAGGTATTTATCCCATTGTTCCGCGGGGTTAATTTTGATTGCTATTTTGCTGTACAAATTTTTTCAAAAATCTTGATATGTACTCTTTGCTAGCGGCTCCGTTTATGCCACCGGTAAAGTTGTCGTCATAATAAAATGATTTCTTGCTTATTTTTTCTATTATTTGAACAGCTAGCGGTTTTTGTTGGGGGAGTATTAAGGCATGTAAATTTTGAAACAGAGTCGGTTTTTTGCTATGATTGGGATTGATATTGTTACTGTTTTTTATGAGTAATATGGCGATTATAAATTTTTTATAATACGGCATTTTGTGCAAGGCGGTCTTTCCCTCATCATTCTTTGCGTTCACATCAGCACCGTTTTCTATGAGTAAATGGGCGATGTTAATATCTTTTTCCCAGTGAAGAGGCGTATCGCCATCATGATCCTTTGCATTCACATTGGCACCGTTTTCTAGGAGTAAGTGGGCAATGCTGGCATTGCTTGTTGCGTGTAAAGGTGTATGTCCATATATACACTCAGCATTTACATCAGCTTTTTTTTCTATCAACAAGCGAACAATTTCATCAGAATTAATATGAGTGCAAAGAGGAGTGCTGATGTACCACTTGCCACGGGCATTTATGTCAGCACCTTTTTCAATCAATAATCGGGCGATATTAACATCTTTTGCATAGTGTAAAGGCATCCAACCATAGCTATCTTGTGCGTTCACGTCGGCACCTTTTTCTATGAGTAATTTAGCAATTTCAGCGGAGTTGACAAAATGGAGCGGTGTTTTATCTAAAATAATTGAATCTTGGCCCCAATATCGTAATTGGCTTTTTTGGTTCACATCTGCTTTATTAGAAAGGAGAGTTTTAACTAAGGCGATGTCATTGTCAATAACGGCCTGATGCAAGGGGAATAGTTCTTCTACAGGTCGGGCCAGCGAGCGAGCCAAAAGCGGGGTTGCCGTTAATAAAGTTAAGGATAAAAGGGTTGACAGTATGAGATGTTTTTTCATTTTTTCTCTCCTTTTTTTTAAAGCGTATTTCATAATAACAGGTATGTCAAGAAATCATTTTTTTTTTAGGCTTGATAAAAAAAGATGTTCTTAATCAAAAAAATGTGGTATAATAGATTCATAAGCGTTTTTTTAAGGGGGATAAAATGGTTGATAATCAAAAGAAAAACAGGCAAGAGTCGGATAAAATTGCTGAGTTAACGGCCTGTTTAAAGTCTCTTTCAAGATTTAATGATAAACAAGTGGGGGATTTGACGCCTCAGGAGGCACAAGAGTTTATCTCTCTGGCTAAAGAATATTACCAGTTGCGAGCTGATCCGGCTTTGGTCAGTATTGCGGGCAAATTGGAGGGGCGATATAACATTTCAACCGAGCTTAAACAAAAGATTATGACCACCTATAAACAAACAACGGCTGCCGGTGGCGGTAGTGTTGATATGGATGATGCTCGCCATATAGAGATGATGAACACTCTGTACAATGATAAGGAGCTGTTGGCAGATGCGATTGAGAAAGGCACTGTTAAATTAGATGATAAAATTGACCATCCGGAACTTGGTAGAACAACGGTTGGTGAGGGAGTAAAGCATGATGCCAAAAAGCAAATCAAGATTTTAAAAGATAAAATCCGCACTGTTAAAAGAGCCAAAAATAAGTATAATCAAACGGTATTAAAAAATGCCTCCGCTTTGGCAAAAATGTCGCCGGAAGAACGCAAAAAACATTTGGACGAATTGCGAAAAAAAGATCCGGAAGCGGCTTCAAATGTAGAGGTTGCACTTGAATATATTGAAAAAAATCCGTCTAAAGCTGTGTCTGTAGATAAAGAGAAGTACAGTCAGGAAGATATTTTAAAATCTAAGACTGAAAAGGATGCTTCCAAAAAAGATCTTGAGCAGTTAGGAAAAGAAAATCCTAAGATTAAAAAACTGCTTGAGGCGTGTCAAAAAAAAGCTCGTTCGCCTGAAGAAGCAAAGGAGTTTACAGACCTTGTTGTTGAAATTGGTGCCAGTGAAAAAGAATTAAACCTTTTGGTGGCAAAAGGGGTGCAGTTTTCTTTAGATGGTAAAGGGGATACGAAAGATTTTTTAAAAGAGCTGGAGGAACAAGGAAAATTAAAGGGTTTAACTGCCGAACAAAAAGCCCAGCTTTCCGCTTTTGTGGATAAAAGTGTTACAAAAGGTGTTGAAACTTATGAGAATGCCGCCGGTTCGGATAAGCTTAAAAGTGCGGTTCTTGATAAAGTTGTCAACAAAATGACAAATGCCGTTTATCAGGAACAGGGTTTAAATACACTTTCAAAAAATAGTCAAAATATCACGCAAGAGATAACCGCTTTACCGCAAGAAAAGAACAATCAAACCCAAAGATAGAGCCTTGCCTATTTGTCAAGCAGAGAGATAACCCCGTTTATCAATAATAAAATCAACACAATCGGGGCGGTAAAACGCAACGTAAAACGCAAATACCGACGGAAAAATTTGCTGAGTTTTGGTGTGCCTTGTTGCAAATTTTTAACCAAAACGGTGGAGATACCCCAGCCCATGAAGATAGAGATAAACAAGACCATAAATGTCATGGTAAAGGTGCCGGTCAGCGTGTCAAAAAAGCTAAATAAATCCATGCCGGCAATTTGAATATCAAATGTTTTTGTAAATGAAATCAATACAATAAACGTTGTGATAATGTTAAGAGATGCCACTAAAATAACACTTGTTAAACGAGATAGACACGTCTTTTCAATCAAGAGGTTGACAGGTGGTTCGTAAATGGAAATCAAACTGGTCAGAGCAGCAATAAAAAGCAGTAAGAAAAATAAAAACATAAAAAAAGCACCGCCCGCTATTTGGTTAAACACCAAGGGCAGGGTGATAAATGTGAGCGTCGGGCCGGCATTTGGCTCCATATGAAAGGCAAAAACGGCCGGTAGAATAATCATCCCTGAAATAAAGGCAACAAGCGTATCTAACAGTACAATCCAACGCGTTGACTTGATGAGATTTTCTTTCTCAGACAGATAAGAGCCGTAAACAAAAATAACGCCTAATCCCATAGAGAGCGAATAAAGAGCCTGTCCTAATGCTTTTAAAAACAAATCGGCAAATGTTTTAAAATCAAAACCGGTGTCTAAAAAACCAAGAACTTTTAAATCCGGCAGTAAAAAAAACTTTAACCCTGTGAGGGCGTTGGGGATAAAAAGAATCCGCCCCATCATAAAAATCAGGATAATAAAAAGCAACGGCATGAGGTATAAAGACATTTTTTCTATGCCTTTTTTAACCCCTTTCATTAAAATAAGGGCGGTTACAACAGAGCAAATTGCTCCTAAAAAAAATTGTTTGTCAAGTGAGGTGGTCAGTCCCTCAAAAACCTGTTTATCAGGCAATGGAATAGCATCGCTGATAAGGTAGAGAAAACTCATCCCCAGATAAAATAAAGTCCAGCCGATGACCACCAGATAAATCCCTGCAACCAAAAGGGTGTTAAACATGGTCATAAATCCGGCGAATCGGCCAAAGTTTTGGGAATAGTTTTTACCTCCCTTTAACGCTCCTTGGCGAAAACCGTCTACAAAATTGGTGCCGGCCAGTCGGCCAAAAGCAAGTTTGGCCAGTAAAACAAAGTAGCCAAGACCAAAAACGGAGATTAAATACAACAGTAAAAAACTGCCTCCGCCATTTTCACCGGCTAAATAAGGAAAACGCCAAACATTGCCAAGACCGATAGCTGATCCGGCAGTGGCAAGAATAAACCCGATTTTAGAGCCCCATTGTACCCGTTGCATTAAAAAAGCCTATTTAATATGGAGTGCTTCTGTTAATAAAATGCCGGCTTCAAACATGGAATGAGCCCGATATACAGCAGGCAAGTCTGTACCTGATGTATGGACTAAAATAGAAATAGCCCCTAAATTTCTGGCTAACAGCATATCGGATTCGCCATCTCCGAGAACAATAATTTTTTCAGGTTTTATTTCATCTAGAATATCTTGTACAAAGGCTTTTTCCGGTTTGCCGAGCGGGCCGGATGTACCTCTGACTTTGTAAAAGTAAGAAAAAACCTTTTTATCCTTAACTTCTTGTACCAAAGCATCGTGATTTTTATTGCTGACAATAACCTGCGGAATGTTGTATTCTTTTAAAAACATTAAAATATCGCGAACATGCGGATATAAAACCGTTTCTGCCGAATATTTTTGATAGCAAGAAACATAATAGTCAATTGCTTCTTCCACTGAGGGACGGCCATCTTTTTTATCCAATGAAAATCTGGATGTCCAAAATTCACCGCGATGACGTGTCATCACGTTAATCACATCTTTTCTGGTTACTTTGGGCAAACCAAAGTGAGCCATTGTTTCGTTTAAGCCTTTTATAACGCTGGGTTTTGTGTTAGCGAGTGTATTGTCCCAGTCCCAAATGACGAGTGTTTTATTCATAAGAGCCTTTCGGTTTTTTAAGGGGTTTTTCAATAAAATTCAAAGGGAGTATACTTTTATTTTATTTGAAAAGCAAGGATTTCTTTAAAAAAATATGCAAATAGTCTTTTTTTTCTTTATTTTTTGCTAAAATAACAGCGGTGTTTTTTGTGTGTTGTTAAAAAAAAGGAGGTAATTATGCTTATTTTTCCAATTATTAGGAAAAAATAAAAAAATATTTTTGTTTTTTTGAAAAATGTGATATAATAGTACATAGGGACAAAAAAATTTGGTTTAACTTAACATAGGGAGGCTAAAATGGTAGCTGAAAGAGATGATGTAGAAACGGTTGTAGATACGCCGATGCCAGAAGGCGAGCAAGGCGGGATGTATTCTCAAATGGATATAGGAACAGGGAAAACAATCTCATACGATACCGCACAACCGGCTCCATGGGAATTAGATGAGGAGGGTTATATTCTGCCTGAATACGCCCATTACTATGAAACAGAGGGGCAAGTTGGGGCTGCTCCGATGGCTGATTTTGATCAAGAACATCAAAAAATATTAGAACGGCAACAAGAATGGCGATGGTACAAGCCATGGACATGGGATTGGAGCAAAGCCAACCCCTTTAACTGGTTCTCCTCAGATGATAAGCCAAAATCAGATCATCCGGGTGATTTTGTAGAACAAGGACGCGTTTTATCACCGACATCTGAAAAAGAGGAAGAAAAAGGTGCCTTTACAAAAGCCTATGAGGCAACACGTGATGCGGTTGTGAGCGGTTATGAAACAACGCGTGATGCGGTTAAAAAAGGCTATGATGCCACAACGGAATTTGCCTATGATTTAGTGCCAAATGAGTTGGGCGGTCAAACGGCAGAAGAGAAAAAACAAGGGGTAAACTTCCAGCCGAATCTCTATCAAAAAATTATGCATCCTGCATTAGGCGGATGGACCAATGAAGAGTTGGAAAAAGCTAAGATGGCAGGCGAAATGGCGGGCTATATTGATCGGCCAAACTTCTGGCAACGCAGAATGCCGACTTGGTTGGGCGGTTGGAGTAATGAAGAAATTGCCCGTAGTGAAAAATTATCCGTACAACATGGTGATTTACCTTCTCGTCCCAATTTGTGGGAACGCTATATGCCGACATGGTTAGGCGGTGCATCTCAAGAAGAAGTTGCTCGCTATGATAAAGCGTTAGAGGAACGCAAGGCTCAAAACCCGCGGATGAATGCGTATAGGCGTCATGCTCATGAGTGGTTGGGCGGTGCGTCTAATGAAGAAATTGCCGCATTTGATAAAAAAGTGGCGTTGGATAAAAAAGTTGTCGGTAATGTAACGGTGGGTGATTTGCTACAAGCCGGCTTTAGTCAGGAAAAAGTTGAACAAATGCAAAAAGCTGCCCGAGCAAAAGTAGACAGCCAAATTAAAAAAGAGGCTGCCTCTAATCCGATGGGCTTAACCCAAAGATTGGGTCAGGTGGCACAACCTGTCCAGATTACGGCTGAAGAGCTTGGCGTAACAAGACAAGAAATGCAACAAATTGCCTTGTTAAATCAACAAAAAGCACAAACAGGTAAGTGATTTTGCCTAAAAAAAAGAACACCGCTATCGTTGGATGGCGGTGTTTTTTTGTGCCTGAAATAAAAAAAATAAAACGTTTAGAGCCACTTAAAAAGAAAGGCTAAAAAAAGACTTGTAATTTCAAAAAAAAGGGAACATACTGTCAGCAGAAAATAAAAAGGAATTAGTAATGAACAAAAAAATAAAGATGGGTATCAAAATTCTGCTTACGGGACTGGTGTGGGGTCTTGTCTATTTTTTGATTGTGGTGCCAAGCTTTGGCGTTTTGTTTGATTTTGATTTTCTTTCATCAGAGGCGTGGCATGAAAAAAAGCTGACTTTCGTCAACTATAACTGGCGAATCAGAACATTGCCGGATGCGTTGCTGGTGGTGATGATGATTTTGTGGATTCCGATTTATTTTGTCGGTTGGTTTTTGTTTGTAAAAATCAAATGGAGCGTCTTTAAAATTAAACCAAAGCCCAAAACGATTGTGCGTCGGGCATTGGATATTAAAAAAGATAAACCGTTATATGCCAAACCGCGTTCCATGCCTTCTACCGTACAGGCAACAAAATACGTTGCTCCTAAATTGCCGGGGCAAGAAGAAACGCCGGATAAAAAAGAAAGTACCAAGAGCCATAAAAATGTGCTTCAGATGATTAAGCAAATGGCGGTTGTGGCCCGTAAGTTTAAGGTGGAAATTTTTCAGCACATTTTGCTTGAGGGGCATAAAGTGCCGATGGCGGTTTCAACGTCAGCCCGTGCGTTGATGATTGAAATTGTCAACCGCAAGGATGTGAACTGGTCGGTTGATTTTAATGATGATGTTTTGGACAGTAACTGGTATTCCGAAGGGGGCGTTATGGAACGCTTGGCGGAAGATTTGATTAAAGCCTCTGATGCGTTGGCCAAAGCAGAGCCGGGCTCGGAGGTGATTAAGGCTATCTGTTTGACGGATGGACGTATTTTAAATGCCAAACCGACGGTGGAATATTTTAAAAATTATGGCATTCACCTGCTTGTTTTTAACAATGGGATGCCTAAGAATGAAATTTTGGATTTTGCCTCTTTTTTAAGTGCTCATTTTGAACTTAAAGAGGGGGAAACGGATCCAGCTCTTGTCAAATTGCCCAAAGTTCCACTGAAAAGCAATACCGAACCGCTCTTGCCTCCGGAAGAAGAAAATCAACCCGTAGAGGCAGTTGAAAATGAAACGCCCTCTCTTAAAGAGGGGGACGAAGCAGATGACAGGGATGATTATCCCATTGAATTGGACGAGGATATAGAGCCGACATTGGATGATGATGAGTTTTTGACGGATGATGATATTTTTGTCCCTGAAATTGATGAGGACGGTTATGCCGTTGAAACAGATGACGAGGAGGAAGAGGATGATCAAAACCAAAGTGAGCAAGGAAGTGATGCAGGCGTTCAAAATGTATCAAAAAGCCGTCAACAGCCAGCTCAAAAATCTCAAAAAAAGAGAAAAAATTTGCCTGAGGCAACGCAAGAAGAAAGTCCGTCAATTCCTGCGGAACAAGATGATGAAACAGATGCAGATGAAGCTGATGCAGAAGATGCGTTTGATGAGGCAGATGATGAAACTTTGCCCGAACAAACAGTAGCTGTTGAAGATGGAGAAGATGATTTTATCACCGTTGTTGCGCGCGGGTAGGAGTAAAAAATGCATTCAAAAACCATAAACTTTTTAGCTGATTTAACTGCCACGTTTTTCTTTTCGGGTAAAATTAAGTATGCACCAGGTACGTGTGGCTCTTTTTGCACGTTGCCCCTTGTTATGCTTGTTTATCCGCTCGGGGGAACGGGTATCTTTTTAGCAACGCTTATCAGTTATCTGTTAGGCCTTTTGGCTCTTAAAAACGTTTTAAAAAGAAGTCCCTCTTCAGATCCCGGATTTGTCGTTATTGATGAAACGGCCGGCCAACTTATCACCTTTTTATTTATTGCCCCGTTTTTTGCCTTTTCTTTTCTTAATCTCATATTAGGGTTTGCTCTTTTTCGCTTTTTTGACATCGTCAAAATCTGGCCTTGCTCATATTTTGATAAAAAGATTCACAACTCTTTTGGCGTTATGACAGACGACATTTTTGCGGGTCTGTACGCCTCTTTTTCTCTTTTTCTTATCAACCATTTTTTAATCTAACAAGGAGTTTATCATGACAGAAGAAGAAATTCAAAACAACAACAACCATTTTAAACACGCAGCCGAGCTTTACGCCAAAGCCAAAGGTTACACTCTAACCCCCTTTGCCGATAAAATCATCAACCGTTGCCTCAATGCTTGCAACGGCTGTTGCCCCTGCGACGTATCTCGTGGCTTCTGCCCATGTGGTGAGCATGAGAAAGAAATAGAGGAGAAGGGGCATTGCCACTGTAACCTCTTCAAAAAATAATTTTATAAAGTATCTAAGAACTTAATATCCCTCCTTCATGTAGCTAATTGTACACGACAGTCGGGATATTAAGTTTTATCTATCTTTATAAAATCATTTTTCCTGTGTTTTTGTTTGGAAAAGATGTACACGTCGGGTAAAAAGGGGTTTTATTCATATCCTTATCCACTATTTTTTATTGTTTTTTCGTTCTGCCGGTAGGAAAAAATCAAAAAAAACACCTCTTTTTTTAAAAAAAGTTTTTTATATCTCAAAAATGTGGTATACTAAATATATGTGAGATAAAAAAGAGGGGGTTCAAATGTCAAAAAGAAAAGATATAAAAAGATCAAAAAACAAAGTTCCATATCCTGATTTAAGTGAATTTAGTTTCAGTGAGGATAGTGGTCGTTATTTTAGAAAATTATTAAGAGATGACCCTGATAAAGCGTTATGGGCCGTATTTTTAACCGAGAATCCGGATTTTAAAGGGGGGGTACAGACAGATTATCCCTTGCATGCAGCTGTTGTAGAAAGGCGGGATGAGATTGTTAAAGCGTTGGTTAAAAAAGGGGCGACGCTTGATGTTAGAAACAAAGAGGGGATGACGCCTTTAATGTTGGCTGTTCAGCAATTTGCAAGTAATGAAATTATTGATTTTTTAATTAAGAGTGGTGCTGATGTGCGTTTAACAGATTCCAACGGACGCACAATTTTGCACTATATGCGAGACCATGAGCGGATTGAAAAATTTGTTAATTTAGGGGCTGATATCAATGCGGCGAGTTTTGATGAGGGCACGCTATTACATAGAGCCGTTACTGAACGCGATATAGAAACAGCTAAATTTTTATTGCAAAAAAATGCCCTTACTTCAGTTAAACGGCCCAAAGACGGCAATACGCCTCTTCATTTAGCTTCAACGAGAGAAATGGCCTCTTTTTTGCTTGAAAACAAGGCGGACATCAATGCTTTGAACGAGGATAAAAAAACACCGCTCCATTTAGCGATAGAAAATGGTAATGAAGCACTGGCCGCGTTTTATCTGGAAAAAGGGGCTGATGCTTTGGCCGTAGATTCAAGCGGGAAGACGCCGCTTGAAATAGCCTGTTATAACGGTATGCCCAAAATAGCCGAAGCGTTGATTAAAAAAGGGGCAAAGACAGATAAAAGGGATTATACGGACAGAAATCTTTTATTTGAAGCTAAAAATGCTGAAATAGTTGATTTGTTGGTTAAAAACAATGTATCTGTTAATCATTTAGATGAGGATAGAAAAACACCGCTTCATACAGCGAAAAGCAAAGAGGTGGCTTTAGCGTTGCTTAAGCATGGTGCGGATATTGAAGCACGAGATGAGCATGGGGAAACACCTTTACATTCGGCGATTGACCACGGAAGATATGATGTTGCTGAGGCATTGGTGGAGCAAGGAGCACATATTATTTATAATCAGACGATTCCGGGTCTTTCTCCGCTTGAATATGCTGAAAATCAGTTGAAAAACAATAAAAATATGTCTGAAGAGAAAAAAATGCAGTTAGAGGCGTTAATTGATAAAATGCGTCAAAAAGCCAATGGATTTTTGTTAGGTCTGCATGACATAGGATTAGCACAAAATGAGGAACACTCTCAAACACAAGGGGGATTAAGTTCTTTGTTGCGTCAAAATGCCGGCAGTGATATTACCGCGGATAAAGAACAGATGGAAATCGTACCACATAAAAACGGTCGGTCCATGGCTTAAAAAAAGGGGGGCAACATGACGAAAGAGACGACAAAAATTCATTATCCGAAACGGTATACTTCTTCTGAAGCGAAGATATTTTTGCAAGGGATTAGAAAAGGAAACACGGCCTTTGTGCTTAAATCTTTGGAGCTTGGGACAAACCCGAATTTAAGTACGGATACCGCATATGCTATTCATATTGCCGCTTATTATGGCCGGCATGACGTGTTAAAAGCGTTGCTTGAAAATGGGGCGAAAACAGATGTTAAAACGCCAAAAGGGTTAACAGCTTTGATGATGGCGACGCATCAAAATAATCCCGAGATTATGGAAACACTGCTTGAAAACGGAGCCGATATTCAAAAAACGGATAAAAATGCCAAAACGGCACTACATTATGCAAAAGACGCCAAAACAGCCAAAATTCTGTTGGATAACGGGGCGGATATTGATGCCTTTGATTTAGAAAAAGGAACGCCCTTGCATTATGCCATTGATAAAAAAGATTTAAAGTTAGCCTCCTATTTATTGCAAGCGGGGGCAAATCCGTCAGCTTTAAATGCTGATGGAGAAACACCGCTTTTTTATGCCAAAGATGTTGAAACGGCCTCTTTGTTGGTAAATGCCGGAGTTGATATCAATGCTCAAGCAGATTTTACCAAACAAACGGTATTGCATGAGGCTATTAGAAATAAAAATGAGGCCTTGGTGGCGTATTTGGCAGAGCAAGGGGCTGATTTACAAAAAGAAAATGCCAACCATGAAATGGTGTTGGAATATGCCTTAAAAAACGGAACACCGAAAATGGTGAGTGATTTAATCCGGGCCGGCGCCGATACGTCCATTAAAGGCCATCAAGATAGGGAGTCTTTATACGCCATGGCATCGCATCCTAAGATGATTGAAGAGTTAAAAGGCGAGGGGTTAGATATCAACGCACAGGATAAATTGGGAATGGTGGCTCTGCATCGGGCCCCCAATAAAGAGGTTGCCGATATGATGTTGAAAAAAGGTGCTGATATCAATAAAGAGGATTATACGGGTAAAACGCCTTTACATACAGCATTAGCTTCCGGTCGCTATGATGTGGCAAAATTGTTGATTCAAAAGGGGGCTAAAGTCAGCATTAACGATCAATACGGTGTTACGGCATGGGAGTATGTGAAAAAAGAGCTTAAGGATAAAAGCTTAAGTGCTAAAGATAAAAAAGAATTGAACGAAATTTACAGTTTGATTATGGAAAAGAATAACTGGTTTGAGCGTAATATTGCACAAAACAACAGTGAACAAGGCGGTCTAAATCAGGCGTTGCAAGGGGCAGGGGAAGATATCACCCAAGCAGGTCAAAAACAAATGCCGATGCGGGATAATAACCGTTCTATGGCCTAAAAAATAACACTTGCTTTTCTTCTTTAATCTGATTACAATGAAAATTATGATGAAAAGAATTGTTGTTTTTTCATTATTATTGGGTATCTTTTTGCTATGTGGCTGTCAGGGATATCACTCGGACGGTGAGTATTTGTATGTAAAAAGAGGGGATACCCTTTATTCTTTGACAAAACGAAACAATTTATCCATGCGGGCGGTGATTAAAGAAAATGATTTAAGACAGCCCTATACCCTTAAAGTGGGGCAACGCTTGCGTATCCCGCAGCCTAAAATGCATCTGGTGCAAAAAGGAGATACGCTTTATAACATCTCCAAACGTTATAATATGAGTGTGCATACCTTGTCAAAAATGAATGATTTAAAAGAGCCGTACACCATTCATTTAGGGCAAAAGTTAAAGATAACGGATACAAATGATGAAATTAAAACGGCACAAGCCCCTTTAAAATCAAGAGCAAGTGCCAGACAAAAAACAGATGAAAAAGAAACACCGCTCCCGGTTAAAAATACGGTGCAAAAACCCTCTAAGGGTGTGGCAAGAAAAAGTGCCAAAATTCCTTTTTGGCAGTCTAAGAAAAAATTTACATGGCCGGTTAGGGGGAATGTTATTTCAAAATTCGGTTTGAATGCCAAAGGACAACAAAATGACGGTATTAACATTAAAGCCAAAGCCGGAACGCCGGTTAAAGCGGCGGAGGCCGGTGTGGTCGGTTATGCTTCTAACGGGTTAAAAGGATATGGTAATTTGATTTTAATCAGGCACAAAAATGGTTGGCTCACAGCTTATGCCCACAATCAAAAACTATTGGTTAAAAAAGGGCAAACAGTTAAAAAAGGGCAAAATATTGCTTTAGTGGGACAATCAGGAAATGTCAAATCTCCGCAACTGCACTTTGAAATCAGATATAAAACAAAAGTTGTTAATCCGCAAAATTATCTTAAATAAAAAGTTTACAACAAAAAAATTATGTGCTAGAGTGAAAAAAAAGATTGTTTAGGAGGATGGATGAAAAACGTTTCAAAAATTGCATTTATGTGTGCTTGTTTGCTCTCTCAGCCGGCTTTTGCAGGTTTAAGTGAGGCGTTGACCGCTTTTAAAATTAACCGTTATGAGCAAGCGTTTGCCGAATTTTCATATCTTGCGGATGAGGGAGATGCAACCGCCTATTATTATTTAGGTAAAATGTATGCACAAGGATTGGGTGTTCCCCAAGATGAGGTGATGGCGGTTGAGTTTTATAAAAAAGCCGAGCGTGCCTATAATATTGATGCGGCTTATGAATTATCAAAAATTTTGATGAAACAGGCTAAAAAAGCCTCAGATCCGGAGTTTGAAACAGGCTTTAGATATTTAAAACGGGCTGCCTATGCCGGGCAGGCTGATGCCCTTTATGATTTAGGGGAAATGTTCTCTAAAGAGGGCGGTATGGTAGAGCAGAATTTTCAAAACTCATTCGGTTATTATATGATGAGTGCGTTAAGAGGTCATGCGGCCGCCCAGTTTAAATTGGGTATTCATTATATTGTCGGTTGGGGTACACCGCAAGATTATGAAAACGGTGTGAAATGGTTAGGCCGATCTGCTCGTCAAGGGTATGTCTGGGCACAGCAAAAATTGGCTGAAATTCGCACCACATATCCGGGGATGATTAACGTTGGTGATGCGTATGCCTGGTACAGTATTATCGCTGCTTATAATGCGGAAGATGAGGTGGGTAAAGATGCGATGAAACGCAGAGATGCTTTAGCCAAACGCTTTAAGAAAAAAGAGGAACTTTATGCCATGCAGAAAAAGGCTCGTGAATGGCGACCTATTACACCGGCTCAGTCCGTTCCGAAAAGCGATTTATTGCTGATACCGACCCCGATTATCACCGGCTTTAATGATGCAGAAGCCATTCAAAGCATGTTGGCACAAGGTGAAGTTTTGTTGACAGACGGGCGTAAATACGGTGTTTCACCCGAAATGATTGTCAAAGCCTCTATTTCAAAGGATATGTCTTTGATTGAAAAGCAGGTTAACAATTCGGTTAAACGCGGTGAAGTGGCGGCCTATGCCTATTATGCTGACTTGCTCAGAAGCCGATTCCAAAATGAGCCGATGGCGGTGGAATGGTATCGTAAAGGGGCAGAAGAGGGCGACCCGTATGCTCAGTATCAGTTGGCTAAGTGCTACTGTGAGGGCAAAGGGGTTGATGCACCGCGTCCGGGTCAATGTTATGCTTGGTTAAAAACGGCAATGGATAACTCTAAAGATACGCTGAAATTAACCATTCAAAATGCCATTAACACCATTGAAGCTGAAATGGACGCTAATGAACGCAAACAAGGGGAAGAATTATATGCCGAGTTTGCCAAAAAGGCTGAGGCTCAGTCTAAAAAAGATGATATTCTATCCAAATTGTTCTAACAGTTACGGTTAAAAGACACCTCCGCTTTTTTTAAGGCGGGGGTGTTTTTTTGTTAAAAAAGATTTGACGGGCGGGTTTGTTTTTGATAATTTTAAAACAAGAGGGCATCACATGCAGGCGTTTTATAAATTATGTTGTTGTGTTTTTTTGCTGTTTTTAAGTCTGAGTTTGCAGGCTAAAACTGTGGCCGGTTTACCGCGATATTTAAATCAAGAGATAACGGTGGATGAGGTGGCTAAAATTGTTACCAAAGGCATATCTTCAGACAAAAAAAAGGCAGAGGCGTTGGCGGTTTTTGTGGCCTCTTACTATGAGCGGGACGGCTTTTTGGAAAAAGAAAAGCTAAATGCTTTTAGAAAAGGTAAAGTTTATCAAAAAGAGTATGGTAATAACTTTTTTTATTCTCGTGTCGGCGACAGTAAAGATTTTGCTTTGCTCTATCAGGCGTTATGTTCGGCTGTTGGGTTAAAAGCCGTTGTTGTTGAAGGATATGCCGGCAAAAACGTCTATGCCTATGGTGCGGTTAGACCGGAGCAACAGATAGTGCGAATGACGTCCTCTCTTTTAACGGGGAAAAAAGACATCTCGCTGGAACGCTATCGCTCTTGGTGGAATGCTCTTGAGATAAAAGGCAAGTGGATTTTGGTGGATACGTATTGGATGATACGGAGCGAAAAAAGTGCCTATAAAAACATCTCTTCTGCTAAAAAAATGGCTAAAAAACTCGCACAAAATGAAAAACGCCCCTTAAGACCGGTGAACAATTCGGTGGATAAATCATTTTTTGATGCTAAGCCCAAAGATTTTATAAAAACGCACTTTCCGTTTGAAGAAAAATGGCAGTTGATAAAACCGCCGGTTTCGCTGAGCAGGTTTTTAAAATAGTCTTTAATTTTTAATTTGTTACATTAAAAACCCCTTTCTTTTGAAAGGGTTGTTTTATTTTGATTGACGAAAGGCAAAAAACAGGGTATAATTTAAGTAAATAATGAAAGGGTAAAGTATGACAACAACAAACGCAAGACAGGCCGGGGCAGATGCCTATTACAAAGTGATTGACAATATGGATTACGCTGTCAATTCTGCCGGTGAGGTTTTTCAAAAAGTGGGTAATAAATGGCAGTTGGTGAAAGATGTTTCTGCTGACGTAAAGGCAACCCTTCTCACCGATGAGGATTTTGCTAAAGCAGCAAAAGCATGGGGTTGGACCAAAAATGAAACAGGGGAATTTCTTGATAATTCAGGTAATGCTATTTCCGGCTTTTGGAATGCCTGGCGTGATGATAATGAGGTAGTTAGGCTTTTAGATAAAGTTGGCAAGGGTGTAGGCGGTCTTGCCAAATGGATTTGGGGTAAAGGTAAAGACGGTGTAACAGGTTTTGGGAATGGATTGGATTTTTTAGATAAAGGGTTGGGTGCTAAAAAAGTTGAGGTAACAGATGAGTTGCTCATAAATGCCGGTATTGATCCAAAAAGTGTTGATAAAAAAGATTTAGAGGGCTATTTAGTTAAAAACGGTAACATCATCATTAGAAAAAAATCTACCGGAGATGTTCTGGGTACTGCTAAAAAAGAAAAGGTAAAGACAAATCCTGTAAAGCCGATTGACTCCACCCCTGAAAACGCAACGGCTATAGAGGTTAAATTTAAAGGACCGGACGGTAAAGAGCGTACCGAAGTGTTAACGGCGGATAAAAAGGCTTTGATTCGTAATTTTGCCCTTAACAAATGGGATCAGGAAAAAGGCTTTAAACTCAAAGTGTTAAAAGATAATTCTACAACACTTTCTGACAAATATTATGTTAAAAGCGGGACGGAGTATTATCGCCTGCAAGACGCTAACAGACGGATTCTGGGCTTTGACAATACGAGTTTGGAACTTTCTGAATCAGCTTATGCAGAGGCTCTTGTTTCTATTCTCTTACAGGATAAAAGTTTGGATAGAATTGATCCGGATTTTAAGGCGGCTGTTTATGCAGATCCCGCAGCGGTGGCGGTTATTAAACGCCGTCAGGCAGAGTTGCATGCACAGACAATCAGCTTAACCGAACAAGAACATAATCCTCAACAGACTGAAGCTGAAACACAAGGATCTGATGGGGGCTTAAACATCTCGTATGATTCTGCAAACGGTACGGGGCAATTTACCCTTACGGCAGAGCAGGTTAAAGCTGTGCGTGATTTTGTGGCAATGAAACCGGACACGTTGGGCGGGTATAAATTGGCGGTTTGGACCGATAACGGGGATGGGCTTTCTCCCGTCTATTATAAAAATAACAAGGCAAATACGGCTTTGTGTCGCCATGGGGATGCCTCAGAACAGGCGATGGCATTTTCTACCTCAACGTTTAAGTTAAGAGAAACGCAAATGTATGCCGCCTTGTTGGCGATTGCTCAAAAGGATGCCGAAAAAGGCTATACTGACCCTTATGTTCAAGAGGCGTTAAATGATTTAAGCGGTGCTTCAAAAGCAAATGGTTGGACTTTAGGCGGTGGAAAAGATAAAGAGAAAAAAGAAACCGGCCCGATTGTGCAGGGGTCTGACGGACGTTTTTATGAAGTAAAAGATGGGAAGTTTATGCCGGTTGATAATCAGAATATGCAGGTTGTGCAAGGAGCTGACGGCAAACTCTATCATGCTCAAAACGGCAAATTAGAGCAGGTGAAAGGGCAATCTAAAAATCAAGGTCAGGTTGTGCAAGGACCGGATGGCAACCTCTATCAAATGGGCCAAAACGGACAAATGGTGCCAGTGCAAACAGGCCCGCAACCGGTGCAGGAAGATAATCGCAACTTCTTTTTATCAGCCGGTAACTGGATTAACAATTCTTTGTTTGGCTCAATTGCAGACCTTATGCCGATTAGTTTATTGAAAAAAGCATTTCAAATGATTGGTAACTGTATTGGTGGTCTGTTTAAAGCGGTGGGTTATGCCGTTGAAGGCGAATGGAGTAAGGCCGGGTCGGAGCTGTTTGGTTGGGCAAAGGATTTGGCTATTACAGGCGGTGTTGCCTACGGTGCTTATTGGTTGGGCAAAAAGAGTGGGCTGTTTGGTAGCGATAAGGAGAAATCTTCTTCCTCCTCATCATCAAGTTCCGGTAATATCAGCGATATTATAAATGATGCGTTGAATAATTCTAACAATTCAAACTCTAATTCCGGATCGGGAAATACCACGACAGGCGGTACAAAGGTTACCCAAAATGAGAATGTTTATGTTTCTTTAAACCGGCAGACATATGGTGAAGTGGCCGGTACGGTTAAAACAATTACAGACCCCTCCGGCACGACAAAACGCTTGCTCTCTACGTCGGATCGGTTTTTAACAACCGGTGCTATTCAAGACGCCGATTCTGACGGAACGGTTTGGCGGGTTCAGTTGGATAACCGTAAAAATCAAAAGTAATTAACTTTGGAACAAGCCATCCCCAAAGGAGCTGATTTACGCCTAGCTATCCGCCTAAAACGCGATTTAAACCCGTTCTTAGAATAGCGAGGTTACCTAAGGTTTTTTCTTTTGTCTTTCCCTCTCTCATCATGCTGAGCGTTCTTAGCATGACGGGAATTTTTTGAATGACAGTTTTTTTCTGTCAGTAGGGGGTGTTAAGGTTGATTATTTTTCAATCACGACAAAGGCGGTGGCAAATTCTTTTTCATCAGAGAGGGAGAGATGGATAGTGGCAGATGCTCCACCAAGATGGTATAAAGAGTCTTTTGCCCGACCGTGTAAGACAAAAAAGGGGGCTCCTTTGTCGTTGTTTTTGACTTCAATTTCTTTAAAAAAAGCGTTTAAGCCGATACCGGATCCCAATGCTTTGGCAAAAGCTTCTTTAGCGGCAAAGCGTTTGGCATAAAAGGCAGGTCGTTTAGGTGCAGGCAAGGTTTTTGCTTTTAAAATCTCGTCCGGTGTAAAGATTTTTTCTTCAAACCGGGGGCCAAAAGTTTCCAGCGTTTGGCTGATACGCTTTATTTGGACTAAGTCTGTGCCGATACCGATAATCATCTTAAACTTTTAACCTATGGACGCTGGAAACAAAACTGCAGGAGCGGAAGAGTTGTAACAACAAATCCAGTGTGGTGCTGTCTTTCACTTCAATTTCTAAAATAATCTCGCTGAGGCCGTTTTTGCGGTTTTGAATCTTAAGATTGGTAACTTGGACATTTTGTTTGGCGGTAATGGCGGTGATTTCTGTCAAAACAGAGGGCTTATCCTCTACCTCTAAAGAAACTTTAGCCGGCAACATTTTGTTTTGCATGATAGCCGCATTCCACTCTATGGGGAGCCATCTTTCCGGCTCATCTTGATATTGGCTCAGATTCGGACAGTCTACCGTATGGACGGTTACGCCTTTGCCGGTGGTAATAATGCCCACGATACTGTCGCCCGGGAGTGGATGGCAACACTTGGCAAAATTGAGTGAAATGCCGTCAATCAGGCCTGTAACAGGCATATTTTTAGATGTATCTTCCGGTTTGGTTTCTTTTTTCTTAAACAAGGAGAGGGCTTTTTTAAGCGTGGATTTAGAGCAATCCGGATGCAACTCGTGAAACACGTCTTTAAAAGAGATAACACCCGCCCCGATAGCGGCTAATAAATCCGTTACCTGTTCTTGATTGGCTTTTAAAAAGGATTTATACTTACTGACAAGGGGTTGCAATTCTTTATCATTAAAAGAAAGACCGTAATATTTTGCCTCATTGATAAACATGGCACGTGCCGTTTGGACATTTTGCTCATATTTTTGCGTTCTGATATACCTGCGGACACTGGCTTTGGCTTTGGCGGTAACGGCAATATGCTCCCATTCAGGCGAGGGAGTCTGATTTTTGTTGGTCAACACCTCTACCTGATCGCCATTTTTAAGCTCAGTTCTTAAGGGGGTGATTTTGCCGTTAATTTTAACACCGACACAGGTATCGCCAACGCGAGAATGGACGGCATAGGCAAAGTCAATCGCTGTTGCACCCTGAGGCAGGGTGATTAAGTCGCCTTTCGGAGAAAAGCAAAAGACCTGATCTTGATAGAGGGCAATCTTTGTATGCTCCAAAAAGTCATTCGGGTCAGAGCAACGGTTCATCAAGTCTAATAAATCTCTGAGCCAGCGGTATTGTGTACCCTCTTTGGAAGCACCTTGTTTATATTCCCAGTGAGCGGCAACGCCAAGCTCGGCCACATCGTTCATATCTTTAGAGCGGATTTGGACTTCAATACGCCGGTTTAACGGGCCGATAACACCCGTATGCAAAGAACGATAGCCATTTTGTTTAGGCGTTGAAATATAATCTTTATATCTGCCCCCAATCATCGGATATTTGGTGTGAATGATACCAAGGGCTTTGTAGCAATCTTCAATGGAATCCACAATAATGCGAAAGGCGATAATATCACAGACCTGTTCAAAGGGGATATTTTTCTTTTGCATTTTATGCCAAATGGAATAGGGGCGTTTTTCCCGACCTTTGACAATGGCGTTAATAGAATGTTCGTTTAAATCTTTTTGCAGTTGGGCAACAACCTCTTGTACGTCATCTTTGCCCTGTTCACGCAGGAATTTTAATCTGGATTCAATGCTCTTGTGTGCTTCCGGATAAAGGTTTTGAAAACAGTAGTCTTCTAACTCGTCTTTAAGCGTTTGCATCCCCATCCGCTCGGCTAAGGGGACGTAAATCTCCAATGTTTCTTTAGCGATACGGTGGCGTTTTTCGGCTGCCCGAATGTGTAAGGAACGCATATTGTGCAACCGGTCAGCGAGCTTAATCAATAAAACGCGGATATCCTCAGAAATAGCAAGAACCAGTTTTTGAAAATTAAGTGCTTGTTTGGAAGCTTCAGGCGTGATTTCAAGTTTACTGAGTTTGGTCATTCCGCGAACCAAATCAGCCACTGTTTGGCCGAACAGTTCTTTTAAATCCTCATAAGAGGCGGCGGTATCTTCTACCGTATCATGCAACAAAGCGGCAATAACGGTTGCCGAGTCCATACGATAACCGATTAAAATCTCTGCCACTTCCAACGGGTGAGAAAAATAAGGGTCGCCCGATTCCCGTTTTTGAGCGGCATGCATTTTCATTGCAAAGACATATGCACGGTTGAGGGCTTCCTCATCTGCTACCGGATCATAAGATTTAACTTTTTCTACCAGTTCATACTGACGCATAGGGAACCCCCCCTAATGTTTTTAAGCGTTGTTGATATCGTCAAAAACCTGAAACGAATCGGACTCTTCAAACTCTGTGTCAGAGTAAAGAGAAGAGGTTAACTCAGCTGTGATATCCTGTTCATCCTCTTTTGTAACGGATTGGACCTGCGGACGGGCATAGTGTTGTAAAGAAGAAATGATATTTTCTTTTTGTTGTTCAATGTTAATTGTTTCTTCTTCAATCTCTCTTAAAGCAATAACCGTGTTTTTGTCATTATCTCTGCTGACGCTTAACGGAGCACCGGCATCTAATGATTTGGCACGACCGGCAGCTGTTAAAATTAAATCAAAACGATTGGGGATTTTGTTAATGCAATCTTCTACGGTAACGCGGGCCATTGTTTTTCCTTTCTTTAAACTAAAAATACATATAGTTCGGATTATAGCTCTATTTAAATGAAAAATCAAGTTAAAAAAATAATTTATCGGTTAAATCTTTCTTGCACTTTTATTTTGTTTTATATATACTCAAGAAAAAAGGTTCAAAAATAGAGGGAAATATGTTTCATAAACTGGTTTTTTATTTTTTAATGTATATGTCTAAGCATATCGGAGGACCAAGATTAACAAAAAAAATAGTGGTTTTAGGTCTGAAAAGTCAGATTTTTAATCCGGTCAAAGGGGTGAATCCTAGGTTAAAAACAAAATTGATGGGGCGTGTGCTTAGAACGCCGATCGGTCTTTCCTCTGAGTTTGATAAAAAAGGCGGTGTTTTTGATTTGTTAACCCCGCTGGGTATTTCTTTTGGTGAATTGGGCTCTTATACCCTGCTTGCTGATTCGGTAAGTGAAAAAAAATATTTTATGCACGATTATAAGGCAATTCATACCAAATGTGCAGCTGTTCGCAATCCGGGGATTACTAAAGGGTCGCAAATTATGGCCCAACGTCGTCATTTAAAGGCGTTAATCGGTGCCAGTATTATCTCTTTTGGTTCGGAGGGGGATAATTTTTCAGGGGCTAACTCGGCCGTTTTCGGTTATGGAAATGATTTTCATCAAATGGCGATGAAAATTGCCCCCTATACAGATTATGTATCCATCAATTTATCTCACCCGAATATGACGTTGGCTCAGATGTTGTCGGATGAAACAACTTTGTTGCCGATGTTGTTGGATATCAAAGGGGCGTTTTATTTGGCAGCACCGTTAAATCCACCGAAATTGGTGGTTAAAGTGCCGTATGATTTAAGCGATTTAGAGGTTAAGCTTATTTCATCAACCTGTCAAAAAGCCGGAGTGGATGCTATTATTGTGGCAGGTCCGGCTGATGCTTCAAGACAAATGCGGTCTGTGTTTAAACGAGCGGATAAAAGCCGTTTTTCAGATACATCCTTTATCTCAGGTGCTCCGTTAAAAAAAGATGTATTACAACTGGTGAAACGCTTTTATTTGGAAACACGCGGTAAGATGGATATCATCGCGGCAGGCGGTATTTTTACGGCTAAGGATATTTATGAGGCGATAGAGCATGGGGCTTCTGCCGTACAGATTAACTCCGTGATATTATATAAGGGGCCGGATGTTATCGGTAAAATGGTTAAAAATCTGTCCCAGATGATGGAAAAAAACAAACAAACCGTTGAAAAATTAAGAGGCAGACTGTGTGATTTAGACTCTTTTGTTTCTAAAGAAGTAAAACGTGAAACGGTTAATAATGATTGGGATTTCTTTAGAGATTAGAGGTTATTTTGAGGAGAGGTAAAAGGGGTTTTTGATAAGGGTTTTTCAAAACAAAAGGGGAATTTTAAAATATAAATAAAAATACTTGACAATAAAGTTTTTTTAGAGTAAAATAACGCATAATACGAAAGAGTGTGTATTTTTAGGAGATTATAAAATGAAAATGAGTTATATGTTGGGCAGACGCACCAAAGAAAATCCAAGCGATGCAAAACTTACCAGTCATAAGTTGCTTTTGCGTGCCGGATATATCAGAGGTGTTACAGGCGGGATTTATTCTTCTCTCTTGCCGGCACAAAAGGTGTTAAAAAATATTGAGAACATTGTGCGTCAGGAGATGGATGCTATTGATGGACAAGAAGTTGAAATGCCACTTGTTCAGCCAAAAGAATTGTGGGAAGAGTCCGGTCGTTTTGACAGCATTAGTGAAGAACTCGTTCGTTTAAAAGACAGAGGCAATCATGAGATGGTTTTAGCCATGACGCATGAAGAGGCCGCTGTTGCTTTAGCCCGTACAGAGGCTTTAAGTTATAAAAATTATCCGTTTACCATTTATCAGTTTGCCAAAAAATTCAGAGATGAGGCTCGTCCACGTGGGGGGTTAATTCGTGTGCGTGAATTTACGATGAAAGATGCGTATTCTTTCCATACCTCTCAGGCTGATTTAGAAGATTATTATGCCAAATGTGCCAAAGCTTATGGCCGTATTTTTGCCAAAGCGGGTGTACCGCAAGTGGTCGCTATTAAATCTGACAGCGGTATGATGGGGGGCAGTGTTTCTCATGAATATATGCTCTTGACCGAGGCGGGGGAAGATACGATTATCACCTGTCCGGATTGTGAGTATAAAGCCAATAAAGAGGTAGCGGTTTCTTTGGTTGAGCCGTTTAATAAAGATGAAGAGGTCAAAGACCTTGAAAAGATTTATACCCCGCATGTTAAAACGATTGAAGATTTATCCAAAAGTTTGGGCTTGTCAGAAAAACGCTTTTTAAAAACAGTGTTTTATAAGCCGGTTAAAGAAGGGGGAAAACCCATTGCTGTTATGATTAGAGGCGATATTGAAATCAACGAAAATAAGCTGGCCAAAATCTTGGGGGCAACACCTGAATTTGCCGGTGATGCCGAGATTGAAAATGCCGGTGCCGTTGTTGGTTTTGCCAGTGGATACGGTTTAGAAAAAACATGTCAGGTGATTGTTGATAAATCCGTTGAAAATGAGCGTAATTTAATCATGGGTGCTAATGAAAAGGATTATCACTTGGCCAACTTTAATTTAAACCGTGATATGCCTGAGGTTCAAACGGTTGACGTTGCCTGTGTGCAAGAGGGCGACAGATGCGTTCACTGTGGGGCAAAAGTTTCTTTAAAACGCGGGATTGAAGTGGGTAACATCTTCCAACTGGGTACTAAATATACGGACAAAATGGGGATGACCTATATCGCTGAGGATGGCACACATCAAACACCGATTATGGGTTGTTACGGTATCGGTATCGGGCGTTTGATGGCCAGTGTTGCTGAAGTTTCAAATGATGAAAAAGGCTTGATTTGGCCGGCAACGATTGCCCCTTGGAAAGTGTCTATTATCACTTTGGCCGGTAAAAATGAAACTGAAAATCAAAGTATTTCCGTATCTGAAAAATTGTATACGGATTTAAGAGCCAAAGGTTTGGATGTTATTTGGGATGACAGACAGACAAGTCCGGGTGAAAAGTTTGCGGATGCAGATTTATTGGGCTTGCCGTTGCATTTTGTTGTCAGTCCCAGAAATTTGGAAAAAGGTCAGATTGAATGGAAAGACCGTGCCACCGGTGAAAAGGGCTATGTCAGTGTAGAACATGCGGCTAAATTTGCTTTGGCTTGGTATGCCAAAGAAGTGCAAAAAGCAGAGCATCAGGCTGATAATGTTAAGGCTTTGCCGGCATCTGAGGTTTCCAATGAGCAAAAAAAAAAGGGCGTTGATTTAAATCTTGCCCACAAAATGCGGATGAAACAAACCGTTAGATAAAAGTTGTTTGTGCATAAAACAGAGCCAGTTTTTGGCTCTGTTTTTGTATTTGACAGCATGACAAGTATTTTTTTAGATGACGGTTTTTTTTGTCGGTGGGTATGTTTTTTATCCTGTAACAAGTGGATAAAGTATAACAAAACTTTAAATTATTTTACTTGTAATTATATAAAAATAAGTGTACAATCTGAGCAACTGAAAGGGGTTAATATGATAGAAATAAAACCGCTACCATATGATTACGAGGCTTTAACGCCTTATATTTCAAAAGAGACACTTATGTTTCACCATGACAAGCATTATGTGGGCTATGTCAACAAAGTAAATGAGCTGATTAAAAACACGGATTTAGAGCATTTATCTATAGAAAATATTATCCTAAGGGCGGCAGGCGATACGGTCTATACCACCTTATTTAACAATGCGGCACAGGTTTTTAATCATGAGTTTTATTTTGCCTCTTTAACGGATAAATCAAATGAAAAAGAGATATCGCCCGCGACTTTAAAGCTCATTGAGGGGGATTTTGGCTCTTTGGACGCTTTAAAAAGACAGCTGATTGATAAAGGGACATCTTTATTTGGCAGTGGCTATGTTTGGCTTGTGTTAAAAGAGGAGCATTTAAAAGTTATAACAACTAAAAATGCTGAGTTGCCATTAACAGAAGGGTTTGTTTATCCGCTACTCGCCATAGACGTGTGGGAGCATGCCTATTATCTGGATAAACAAAATCTGCGGGCAGCGTATTTAAATCAAGTTGTCAATAATTGTTTGAATTGGCATTTTGTGGCAACAAACTTAAAACACTTTATGAATAACGGATAAAGGAGGATAAAATGCGTATCTTGGTTGTGGGCGGTGCCGGTTATATCGGTTCACATGTGGTGAAAGAATTGTTAAATAACGGCGTAGAAGTCAGAGTTTATGACAATCTTTCCACCGGTCAGAAGATAAATCTGTTTGAAAAGGCAGAGTTTATTGAAGGGGATATTTTGGATATTCCTGCCCTTGAAAAAGCAATGCAAGGGGTGGACGGCGTGGTGCATTTGGCGGCCAAAAAAGCCGTCGGTGAATCAATGGAAAAACCGGATATGTACGCTCTTAACAACTTAAACGGTACGGTTAACGTGTTAAATGCGATGGTTAAAAATAATGTGAAAAACATTGTTTTTTCATCAACAGCTGCGGTATATGGGATGCCGGATAAATCTCTGTTAGATGAGCAAACGCCTTTAAATCCGATTAATTTTTACGGCTTTTCTAAAAAGATGATTGAGGATGTTTTGGCGTGGTATGATAAATTAAAGGGGATTAAATTTGTGGCGTTACGCTACTTTAATGCCGTGGGATATGATGCGGATGGATTGGTGCAGGGGATGGAAAAAAATCCGCAAAATCTGCTTCCCATTGTGATGGAAACTATCTTTGGCGTTAGAAAAGAAATGACGGTTTTCGGCTCTGATTATCCGACAAAAGACGGTACTTGCGTCAGAGATTATATCCACGTTTCAGATTTGGCCTCTGCCCATTATTTGGCGTTAAAACACTTGATGCAAAAGGAGCAGTCCGCCATTTTAAACTTGGGAACAGGCGAGGGGCATTCCGTTAAAGAAATGATTGATGAAACTGAAAAAGTTACCGGTCAAAAAGTCAATTATAAAATGGGAGAACGTCGGGCAGGTGATCCGGCTGCTTTGATGGCTTTGGCTAAAAAGGCTGAAACCCTTTTGGGCTGGAGGCCAAAACACTCCTCACTGCAAAATATCATCAAAACAACCTATCAACTGTATCAACAAAAATTAGGGGGCAAATAAGCTTTTTTAAAAAAATCTTGAAATTAAAAATTAGCTGTGTTATAATCACCCCTGTTAAGCTTAATTTATAAAAAAGGATATCTAAGGAGGATTTATTTAATGAAGAAATTTCTTGCTCTTACGTTGGTTGCAACAGCTTTATCCGGTTGTCATTACCTCGGTGCACCGGAAGCTTATACCGTTGTTGAAGAAACACCGGCTCCGGCTCCTGTTCCGGCTCCCGCTATGCAACCCGTCGTTCAACCATCACCTGTGATGGCTCCTATGCCCGCCACCCCCTGTGGTTGCTCCTACGGTCAATCTGCCTGTCAGATTAACCCGGGTGTATCAGGTCCGATTATGATTACGATACCGGCGTCTACAGTCTGTATTCAATAATTTAGAGGACTCTAACGCAAATTTAGAGGACATCTAACGCAAAACCCAAAACCTCGTGTACGTTTTTTGTGTACACCACGGTTTTGGGTTTTACGTTATCTGTCGCTCTAAATTCACGTTTATTTTTTGGCAAAGAGGGGTTGCCTCGTGTACGTTTTTTGTGTACACGTCGGTCGGTAAATCGCCGTTATCTGTCGCTCTATTTTTTGCTCCACCGGCAGTATGTTTAAATCGTGTTTTATGTGGTATCTAAGAGTAAATCAGCTCCTTTGGGTACAGCCTATGTACACACGCAGTCGCTGATTTATCTCTTATCTATCCGCCTAAAACGCGATTTAAACCCGTTCTTAGAGCGAAGAGGTTATCAAGAGGGTGAGCGGTGGTGATTCTTGAAAAGTGCGGTTACCGGTGGGTGGGGCGGTTCTTTTTCGCCTGCATTTGATTGGGTGGCAAGCGTAAATGCACACGACTCACCTGTTGAGTGTACCCTTTAGCTTAAAGGGGTACTACTGTCGGTGGCGTGTTAGGAGATGCTGATGGCTATCTGCATGACAGACGCTTTTACAGCATCTCATCAGGGGTATAAGGGTGAGGTAGGGATTAAAAAATACTCAGCAAGGCATAGGCTAGTTTATAGTTACCTTTAATGAGCAAGGAAAGTGCCATTTTATGTCTGAGTTTTAAGCCGTCAAAAGAGATAATCCCTTGTTGGTAAAGAGGTGTAAATTCTATGCTCATCAGTTTAAAAAGTTCTAAACAGCGGGTTCTGTCTTTTTGTTTTCTGATGGCTTGATTCATCGTCATTTTAACGCGTTTATTTAAAATGTTTTTTTGAACCAATGGCAGATATTCCTTTTTATTTTCAACGGTATAGTTGTAAATTTCTTTAATAACGGTAACATAGCTCATCACCTTTTTTTCATTATAGCTGGTCCGCATAATGGAGTTATCGTTTGCGACATAATAATAAAGCGGAGCATCTAAAAAGGCGGCACTTTTGGCTCTGCCCATAAACAAGGTGGTAAACAACACATCTTCAAAATATATCCCGTCTTTAAACGTTAAATCACCGAGTGTTTCGCGTTTATAGAGTTTGATACAAACCTGTGTGGCGAGTTCTTTACGGGTTAAAAAGTCCTCAAACGGTTTAAAATAGCGTTTTGTTTTAAACTGACTGAGTTTTAAAGCCGGTAAATTCCCTTGATACAGTTCTTTGGTGTGTTGCAGTTTGCAAAAAACGATATCTGTTTGTTCGTTTTCAGCTGTTTGGAACATTAAATTTAAAAAGTCGGGATGAAAATAATCATCAGAATCCAAAAAGCTGATGTACAAGCCTTTTGCCTCTTTCAGTCCTGTATTTCTAGCCCCTGAAAGACCTTTATTCTCCTGATGAATTACCTTAAAACGCGGGTCTTTTTTGGCATATTTATCCGCAATAGCCCCACTTAAATCTTTAGAGCCGTCATCAACCAAAATAACCTCAAAATCCTTAAACGTCTGATCCAATAAACTGTCTAAACAGCTCATCAAATAACTTTCAACATTATAAATAGGCACAATAACACTGATAAATGGTTGCATATTTTGTCTCCTAGAAAAAAATAATTGATAAAATCACCATACTTTTTTTTAAGATAAAATGCAAGAGTGGAAATTTATTTTTTTGCTACAGACAGGAGCCTGTTGTATAAACGTTTGAAACAATATCATTTTTTATTTCAAATGTGGTGAGGCATTTAGAGGAGGTAAATTGACCTTGTTGATTTTCATCTCCGCCTAAATAAACCATCCCTTGCGAGGGGGTATAGGTTTTATAATTTGTTTGGTAGATAAGTTTTGTATCTCCCTCAGATGTTTCAATCACTTGTGTCGGTGAGCCTAACAGGTCGGTAACAGCTGATTTAGGTTGCCCTTTTAAGCGGTGTAAACGAGACTGCTCAAACTGTTGGGTAAAACTGCTACAGGCCGATAAAAATAAACATAAAATTAAGAGGGTTTTGGGCATAGGGGACTCCTTTTTTTTTAAATAAGATGTTAAAAAGACTTTTTCAATCTGTCCAAAAGGCGGGATAATAAGCTTGATGACAGCTAAGTTTGATAAAGATTAAATATTTAAAAGGAGCCGGATAAAAGGTATAAAAAAAAGCCGAACAGACGGCTAAAAAAGCTCCTCCCTTTAAAAGGATGCACCCGTTGGTGTGCTCTAGGGTGCCGAAGGTACATAACAAGGTGGAAGGTAGCCGATCAAAAGGGAGGAAATAAAGACCGACTACCTAACTCGTTACCCTCTCATATTAGTATTTATTTTTGGCATTGTCAATATGTTTTTTTGATTTTTTGAAATTTTTTCTGCGTCCATATTTTCGCCCGCTTTTTCCAGCTGACTTGTAACGTTGGGGGCAGGGGCGGTATGTGTATTTTCAGTGATTTTACTTGTTTCTTTTTCCGATTCATTTAAAACCTGATTAAGTACATCCGCTTCATAGAAAAGGGCTTTAAATGCCACCCCTTTATTTTGAGCAATGTCAACGGCAGATTTGCCTCTAGAATTTTTAAGATGCATATCAGCCCCGAAAGTAAGGAGCATTTCTGCTGAGCCGATATTGCCGGCCAGTACCGCGTATTCTAAGGCGGTTTGTCCGTTGGGGTTGGTTTTATCAATTTCGGCTCCCTCGTTTAAAAGGGCTTGTGTTACCTTGGCATCCCCATAAAAAGCAGCCCAATGCAAAGGGGTTTGCCCATATTTATCTGTAATGGATAAGTCGGCACCGTTAAGAGCCAGAGCGGTTACCATTTGAGAATTTTTATGTTTAGCGGCAATGTGAAGCGGTCTAAAGCCTTTTTGATCGCCTATGTTGGCATCAGCTCCTTGTTCAAGGAGGGTTCTCGCCATCAAAACATCATCAGCAACGCTTGTAAAATAAAGGGCGGTTTTACCGAATCGGTCCAAAGCGTTTAAATCAGCCTGATGAGCCGATAAGGTTTTAACGGTTTCAGGGGATTTTGACAACGCGGCAAAATGAATGGCCCGATAGCCGTTCTTATCCGGTGCGTCAGGATTAACCCCTTGATTTAAAAGAGATTCTAATTGTTCCACATCACCGTTTGCCGCACAATAACGCATGAGCCGCTCTAATAGGCGTTTATTTTCTTCACTCATACGTATCACCCCCTTAGAAAAAAATAACCTATACTAAAAAATAACCTATACTACTATTATACATCAAAATGTAAAATAAAACAATCCATCAAATAACTGTTTGAATTTTAAGCAAAATAAAAACCCGTTACCGGTTAAAAAACAGGTAAACGGGTCTTTTTTTTTAGGTTGCTTAGCGACCGCCCTCTTTTTCACGTTTACGGCCTTGCATTTCAATACCGAGTGAAAGACCTTGACGAGATTGGGCTAAGGCACGCATGTTGCGATCATTTAACTGCATGCGTTCTGCCAACGATTTGTGTTTCTTTGCCAAACGGTCAACCTGTAGGGCAATTTTAACCTGATCAGCCTCTGTCAACTTGGATTTTGAAAGCGTATCGGCAATGACATAGTTATCCAAAGAACCGGATATGGCAACTTGTGCCAAGGATTGTTTAACCTCTTCAGACAGTTTGAGGGAGGTTTTGCCCTGTTCTTGATCTTTTAAAAAGGTATTAAGCTTATCAATATCCTCTTTTTTCATCCCGCGTTCGGCGAGCATTTCGGCAATGACTTTACGGTCAGCTTCGGTTGTTTTTTGACCGGAAAAGACTTTATCCACCGCCTGATTGATATCGTCATCAATCTTTTCTACCCGAATCGGGGCTTGGACAGGTGATTTTTCAATACGGGCCGATTCAATGGCATGATCCATACCGCCTCTTGGTTTGGCATCGCAACCCATTTTGATATACTCACGCATCTCATCTTTATTAGGTTCAACACCTTGTAAAGAGGTGATTTTTTGCCTTGCAACCGGTGAATTAAAATAAATGGTAACGAGCTTATCATACTCGGCTTGTTGTTTTTTGGAGAATTTAGAAAAGTCTAAATCGCCATCCGGTGTTTTAGGTAACTGGCGGACAAGTTCAGCTTTATCCAATAAGAATTTTTCGCGTCTTGTTAATTTGCGAGGATTGGAAAGGTCTATATTTTTAACTTCAGAGACATCCGTAATCCATTTTTTAGCATCCAAAGCAATCAGATGGGATAAATCGCGTTGGTTTAAAGAGCGTTGTTTTAAGTTGCTGTCAAGCTCTGCTTTGCGACTTTCTCTGGCATCTTTAGCATTCTTTTTCTTAAGCTCTCGCATTTGTTTGTTTAAATTGCTGACAGCATCGGCAGCCATATCCACAAAAAGAGTGGTAAATACGGCAAAGCCAAGATCGGCCGGATTGTTGATTTTGGTTAAATTATCAAGGTTTTTCCAGATAACTTCTTCTCTAAATTTCAGCCAGTCAATGGTGTCGGGATCGCCCCATTTAGCCGCCTCTTTAGAACCGCTGTATTCAACAGGAGCGGTTGCACCATTACTTTCTTGAGCGTTTTTATTTTGCTCTTCAGGTTTTTGTAAGGTGTCATAGGCCCCTTCGTACAGGCGTTTCCAATTTTTAAGCTCTTCATTATTGCGTTCTAACTCAGACCAGTAATCAGCTTCAGGTTCCCCTTTTTTGGTTGCTGTATCTTGAATTTTTTGAACGCGGGTATCTGTGGCATAAGCTTCCCACCCCTTGATAGCGTTAAACTCTTTAATATCTCTTTCTTCTTGCGTTAAGGGTTGACGCTCATTGAGGGGTTTTTTTCTGTTTTCAGCCTCTTTTTTGGCAATTTCTTGCCCTTTTTGCAAGAGCTCTTTTTTATCCATAGCCTCATATTTTTGACTTAAAGCGACAAGACGCTCTTCTTCTTTTGTCAGAGCCTCAGCCCCTTCTCGTTTATTATCCAAATCCTGTTTCTTTTTTAACGCGGTTTGATATTCTTTAACCTTTTTAAGGCCCCGAATATTTCTATCCATTTGAACGGCTTCTTTAATATCGCGTTTGATATTTGGCATTTTCGCCGATAAGGTAGGATAAGAGGCTACCAACTCGGCAATGTTACCGTCATTGGTTAACTCGCCACTTCTGATTTTGCTATCCAACTCGGCCATAAACTTTTCTCGGACGGCTTCTTCTTCAGAAGCACATTCTTTCATCACGCCACCGATAATAACGTTAAAAATATCTTTAGATGCGTCAAGCATCTTTTCGGGATTTGTTTTTTCTGTCATTTTATCCTCCTTTTATACAAAAGCGTCTATATCCATTATATCATATTTTTAAAAAAAGTCAATTTACGCTTTTAAGTGCTTTAAAAATTTGGCTAATTTTTTATTTTCTTCAATCGCCTCATTGGGTTTAAGCACAACAACGCCCATGGCATCTTTGACCTGAATCGGGGAAAAAAAGGCAGGATTGGTGGTTAAAACCTCCCACGCTTTTTTGGCATCTTGTTTACGCATATTGAGGTAATTTTTAATAAGTTTTTCGCCATCAACGTGAAAGCCCTCTTTTTTAATCTTGTCGGCAAAGGTTTTAATCACCTTTTTTTCAATTTGCTCTTGTTGATAGATCTGACGCATGGTAACAACGCTCTCGTCTAAAAGTTGAACCTCTTCTTTGATAATTTGAGCCCGATCTTTTTTAATCAGATATTCTACAAAATCAAACAATAAATTGCGCCAATATTCCTGATCTTGGTAGTGATCCTGAAGCAGGCGAATAATGTCAAGCTCTTTTTCATTTAACGCATCTTTAATCCCTAATAAATAAGAGACGACATAGGCGGTGATTTTTTCAATCTGCTCGGTTTGGTTGTCATTTAAATCATCAGCCGTAACGGTTGATAAATCAATCTCCAAAACATTTTTGGCATCGCCCAGCAGGTCTTTTTGTTCATAAAAAGACTGATAAACTTTAATGAGTAATTCTTTTTCTTGCATATAAAACTCCTTTTTTTTATGATAAAACAAGTATAAGAAATGTTGATTTAAAAATCCAGCTTTTTTTATAAAGTAAAGCATAATCTTTTATGAGGATATAAAAAATTACTGTTGTTTTTTTGAAAAATATGGTATAATGTAAATAGGGTTTTATAAATTTATAAGGAGATAGCCATGCGTTTAATAAAAAAATATCCGTATATGTTCTTATCTTTTTTGGTAATGTTGGCTGTTTCCGTGCCTGCGAATGCACAGCTTCTTGCCGGTTTTGCCTCCGGTCTTGCCGGAACGGTTATCGGATTGTTTGGTTTTTCAGGTGGATTAAACGGTGATGGCTATTGTTGGTTCTGCCCGCTGTATACAACCTTGTTTAACACGATGAATGAGCTGGCCACCTATATTGCTAAGGAATTAAAAAGTACATTTTTAATGCTCCTTGGCATTGGGGTCTTGTTTTGGATTGCCTTTAAGGTCGGATCGGTTGTGGTTAAAACACAAGAAGTGGACTTGATGCAGTTTATCGGTGAGTTATTTAAACAGCTCGGGCGTGCCATGATTGCGGCAGCCTTTTTGGCAGGGACCATTCAGATTTATCACTATGTTGTTTCTCCGTTTATTGCTTATTCTTTAGCGTTAACAACTTCTGTTTTACACGCAAGAGATATGGGGTCTATTACTGATATGGTAACCAATCTTTTTAATGTAGATGATGCCCCCAACATTACGGCCAATATTTTAGGGGAAAGCTCTGTAATGGCCTTTTCATCAGAAATTTTAGAGCAGATTTTACATATCTTAAAATTTGTGAGTGCCTCGTTAATCGCGGGTATGGTTATCGGTGGGATTGTTATCCTGTGTGGATTGGCGGACTCTTGGTTAAATGTACTTCCTAATCCGCAAGTTACATTGGTTGGTTTTTTAATCTTTGGGGCGTATTTCGGTGTCTATTTGGCAGTGCCGTTTAAATTGATTGACGCGATGGTGCGTTTGACCTTTGTGGCAGCATTAACGCCTGTTTGGGTGATTTTGTGGGTCTTCCCCTCAACGGTCAGTTATACCAAAAACGCATGGGAAATGTTGCTGAACTGCTGTGCCTGTTTTATCTGTTTAGGCGTTGTGTTGTGTATCACGTTTAACATCTTAGAATATATGATGCCAAATAAAGGGCAAATTATCACCTTTTTGCTGGGTGGTTTAGACTTGTTGGCAACGCAAGAGATGAATTTGATTAACCCGTCGGTGTTGATTACGTTTGCGTTGGGAACTTTGGCTACCAATTTGGTTAAAAACTCTTCACAAATTGCAACGCAGATTGTTAAATCTTACGGTACCGGTGTGGGCGATGGCTTAGATCAGGCGGTTGCCAAAGGTATCGGCAGTTACGGTAAGTTGGGCGGTGTTATCGGGGCAGCCGGTATGAGTGCTTTGGGCGGATCGTTAAAAGATGCGATGTCATCTGTTAAAGGTATAACCGATCCGTTAAGAGATAAATACAATCCGTTTACCAAAGATACGGCCAAAGATGCTAAGGAAGATGGTTTTATCACCGCGGCACGCAAACGGTGGACAGATCCCGAGAACAAGCCGTCAGGCGAAACGCCAAGTGTGGCTCCGACAGCGGCTCCGACACCTAAACCATAAGTTAATCTACCCGCAAGGAGTTAGCGATGAAAAAAGTGTTAACATATCAAAAGCTCAGACAAACCGCCCTTATCGGGTGTTTGTTTGTGCTTGTAAGTTTGCTCAGCGGGTGTAGCAGTATTGGTTTAACACCGGAGCATTTTACCATGGCGAGTGTGATGGCCAGTGGCGGGTGTTGGTCTTGCTCCATGTTTAAAGTGGTGTGGGAGGCTATCGGTTCAGCTTTTAATTCAGCGTATCCGGCAGTGTTAAACATTGCTCAAATGTTGTTGGGTGTGGGCTTGTTGTTTTGGTTGACCTTTACCATCGGCAAAATGGTGATGAGTTTAAAAGAGCCGAACTTAAAAGACATTATCCCCAAAATTTCCGGTGTGTTGTTTAAGGCGGCGGTTATCGGCGTATTTATCTCAAACGGAGCGTGGTTCTTATATCTTGTTAATTTGTTGTTTACACCGGTGTTAGATGCTTTTACGCGATTGGCGATGGTGGTCATGGGGGCTGAAAGCGACATTTGGGAAGTGTTGGATTTATCCTTATTCTATGAGAAGGTGGATGAGGACAGTGTTGTCTTTACACGCAGTATGGGCAACAATTTGCAAGATGTGGTTTATCAGCTGTATTTAAAGTTTAAGAGCGGGTTCTTCTTAGGTGCCAGAATGATGATGAGTGCCGAGATGATGAGTATCATAACAGGCGGATTGGTCATGTGTATGTTCTTTTACTTTATGTTTTACTTCCCCTTGTTATTGTTGGAAGGGTTTGTTTCCATCGGTTTTGTGGTGTTATTGTACCCTATCTTTTTGGTGGGTTGGGTTTTCCCCTCTACAAAACAGTATATCGCAGAAAGTTATAAAATCATTATCCAAGGGGTGGTGCAGATTTTAATTACGGCAATTTACATCGGGGTGATTGTGATTATTTTGCATGAATTTGCCGACCAATTCTCTTTAACCGCCTTTTTGACAGATCCAGCACTGATGCTCGGGCTTAAAAATATGAGTAACAACGGTTTGGCTTTGCTTGGGATGATTTTTGCCATGTTTAAACTCACCAGCGATATACCGAATATCACCAGCTTCTTTGTGGGTGAGATGAACAAGAGTACGATTTTAAGAGCCTTTAGTAAGGCACAAAAAATGGCTCTGAATATCGGTAAAATTGCTATCGGCGGTGCGTTAGCCGGAACAGGGGTTATGTCAGGTGTCGGTAAGGCGATGATGTTCTCAGGAGCTAAAGATACGTTCAAGAACTTTTCTGAATTTGGCAGTGAGGAACAATCCAGTGATGTCAGTACGGCCGAACAGCGTGATATGACCAGAAGTAGTAAGTAAGGGAGGTAAAGATGAGACAGTTAAGCTTATTTAAAACCATCATTTTACTACTCCTTGTTTTTGTGCTGGCTCAATGGGGCGAGGTGATTACCTGTGGCGGAATGGTTTTAGGCGTATGTGCGTTTTTAAGTTTGGTGCTTTTGTTAGGTTCTGCCTATTATGTGGTTAAGGTTAAGAAGATGAAGCTCTTTTTCCTTTTATTACCGGTATTATTACTCTCGTTGACAGGGTCTGTTTCTGCATATGCCTCTTCCGGCCCGATAGAATATGTTAAGTTAGAAGAATATGCGGATGCGGCTGCTTTGGGTGAAAGTGTCTGTGACGGTTTAGACAGTGGGATGATTGATATGCAAACCCTTGCCAAAGCCCGCAGTGTTTTAGATTATTTTAACACCCACTATGATCCCAAAGAACAAAAGGGTTTGTTCGGTTCTTCAGGCAGTACGGGTTTACAATGTGCCAAAGATTATGTGGAATATGCGGGCGAAGTGCAAAATGCCTCCAAAGCCACTTGTTCACCGACGCGGGCGATTTTACAATCACTGGCGACCAGAAACAAATGTTGGCCATGTGATGTTACCAGTACCATTATCGCGGGGATTCAGCGGATGGCGGTTAACTCTTATAACACCATCAATGGGGCGGCAAAACTCCTGTTGGGGGGCATCTATTTGATGTGGCTTGCCATTACGGTGTTGATTTCATTTGCCAAGTTCGGGTTTGAAAAGTTCGGTGAATTTTTTACCAAGCTGATTAGTCAGACAATTATCGTTGCCATTATTGCGGTGATTTTGCATTTTCCGATTGTGCGGTTTTATAACATTGTGATATCGCCTTTTATCTCGTATGCGGCTGCGTTGGGATATTCTATCTCCGAAACGACGCAAACGGCTATTCGCAAAGATGATGACTTGTTTACAAAAATTATTGATAATATCGGAATACGCGGGTCGGCCAGATGCCACTATTGTGAAGAAATGCAAAAGGATTTGATGGATGCAGATGTTCAAACAGGGCAGTTTATGAATACCGAATCTATACGCAGTATCTTGTGTTTGACATGTTCCACCTATCGGCAGGTAGCTCCGATGATTTCACTGGGGCAGGTGATGGTTTGTTTGGGACGCACAACCCCGCAAACGTTGGGACAGATACCGATTCTCTCCAGTATTACGCAATTTTCTGCCCCGAATATGTCGCTGACCATGATGGGCTATTTGATGGTGATTATCTTTAGCTATATGATGTTGCTGGTGGGCTATTTTGTCATGGCGAGTGTCTTTAAATTAGGGGTGGTGCTGGTGTTGATGCCTCTCTTTATTACGGCGTTTGCCTTTAAATTTTCACGCCCCTATGCCACTAAAGCATGGACGCTGATACTCTTTTCAATGGCGACGTTGATTGTTGTTTCTATCTTGGTCAGTATGCTGATGATTGGCTATACCTCCTTGTTGCCGACAAACTCGGTTGCCGGATTTATTCAGCTTTTCTTTAGCAATAATCCGACCATGATTGCCGATATGATGGGCGGGTCTAATATCGCGGCCTTGATTTCCAGTGGAGATACCAGTGCTATTATGGAGAGCATTTCCAGTACCGCGGTGGATACCTCAACATTCTTAGCGTTGATTACCATGACGGCATACTCTTATATCTGTATTTCTGTCTTAAGCGGTACAACAGCCTTGACAGAACAAATCACCAATGCATGGCAGTTAAATACACAAGAAACAGCCTTGCTCTCCGCCGGATTTATGCAAGCTTCCGGTAAGGCGATGAAGTCTGCTAAGATGGCAACACAAGGGGCAGTTTTAGGGGCGACGGCAGTGAGAGATTTGGTTCGCAAAGATTCAAATGGAAATGTGATTGCCGGCTCTGAACAAAAACGCACCATCAGACAGCTCTATGATGAAACCAAAGAACTTTCTGAAAAAGTTTCTGCCGGTGGTGATGTCAAAGCTAAAGAAGCCAATAAGAAAAAAGAGGAAGGGGCTTAAATTACCTCACTGCCGGTATGTTTAAATCACGTTTTAAACGGTATCTAAGAGTAAATCAGCTCCTTTGGGTACGCTTAAGTGTTCCACTGCCGGTATGTTTAAATCACGTTTTAAACAGTATCTAGGGGCAACTTAGCCCCCTTGAGTACAGCTTGTACACACGCGGGAGCTA
>CALCTR010000067.1 GCA_937906925.1 uncultured Alphaproteobacteria bacterium | reverse complement strand
ACAGCAGCAGACCTTCTCAAATGGGCGTCAGCACTTATGGAGCGTGAACCTTTTGAAAAGCCTCAGGACGATGCACAGATTACACCTTTGCACGAAGAGTGCCCTTTGCATACGGCTGGACTTCGTGATATGTGGACACCGCGAGCTGAGGTGCCGGACACAGGTGAACGTATGGGTCTGGGGTGGTTTATCAGAAAGCAGGATATTTTGACCGAAACACAGGAAGTGGGTGAGAATGAGAAGTCGAGATATACACTTGTCGGTCACGAGGGTAGTGATGACGGATTCAGGACCAGCTTTTGGATATGCCCCGACCTAGGGATCGCGACAGTGCTGCTTTGCAATTTGACAGATGCACCACTGAAGAAACTTAATAAAAAATTGATTTTAGTTGACGCCTATCCGGAAGGTGAATATACATTTTATAATGTCGGGATTAATGATTATGACGGGGGATATCAGGTAGGAAAGTACTTATATGAATGTGGATATAAAAATGCATTAGTAAAAATTACTAATAGATATGATGGAAGAGCAGGATATTCAATTCCAGAAATGGGCGGATTACAAAGAGAATTTGCACCAGGAGAAACAAAAGAAGTGACTATGGAAGAATTAAGAAAATTAAGTTATATTCCTGGCGGACAAGCAATGTTAGAAAAGTATTTTGTTTTAGATAGTAAAGAGGCTATTAATGAATTAATCGGTGGAGTTGAACCTGAATATTATTATACTGATGAAGATGTGAAAAATTTATTATTATCAGGAAGTCTTGATGAATTAAAAGACTGTTTAGATTTTGCTCCAAATGGAGTTATAGAATTAGTTAAAAAATATGCAGTAGATTTGAAAATAAATGATATTTCTAAAAGAAAAGCTATTAAAGATGCAACAGGTTTTAAATTCCTTGGTTATGATGCTCAATCTATGGTAAATGAAATTAAAAATGCAAAAAACAAAGCTGTTTCTAAAACTGTTTTTTTTCTGCCTTTGAATGCATAGAAAACAACACCACTTAACAGGATAATTAAAAATAAAAAACCTGTTAATTTAACCATTAAAGGAATAACAGCCCAGTGGACATAGACCAATGAAAATAATCCAACACAAAAGCATAATATCCCCATCCACAAAAAACTTAAGAGGACAAATGGTAAAAACCCTTTATCCTCTTTTTTTAAAATAGCTTTTTGTTGTTCTTTTGTAATTAAATTATTATCAACCCAAAAATCTGTTTTCTTTTTTAAATTCATGTATCCCTCTTTAAAATAAGATTGCCTTATTTTAAAGAGATAAGTTCAGATACAATATTTTCAATATTTGAAACACTAAAACCATATTGTTTTAAAACTTCTTTCCCTGGTCCAGATGCACCAAATGTATCTACGGATAATATAGCTCCGGTTTCACCGATAAATCTATCCCATCCAAAAGAAGAGGCTGCTTCTATAATTAAATGCGGGGCTTTTCCTAAAATAAACATTTGGTACTCAATAGATTGTTTTTCAAACAACTCTCTACATGGCATAGAAACAACAGCCGCTTGGATTCCTTTTTTTTGCAGTTCTTTTTGCGCCTCTACAGCTAAAGCAACCTCTGATCCTGTTGCAATGAGTGTGATATCCCTTTCTGATGCTGTTTCACTTATAACATAAGCACCTCGGGCAGACATATTCATCTTTATATCCGAACGCAATACGGGCAATTCCTGACGAGAGCAAACAATAACGGATGGCGTTTCTTTATTTTCAAGTGCTAACTCATAACATTCTGCCATTTCAATACTATCTGCCGGTCTAAAAACATTCAAGTTAGGAGTCGCTCGTAAAGAAGCCAACTGCTCAATTGGTTGATGTGTCGGCCCATCCTCACCAACACCCAAAGAATCATGGGTTAAAATATAAATTTCAGGTAATTGCATTAAACAAGCTAATCTAATTGCCGGTTTCATATAATCTACAAAGGATAAAAATGTACTTGACAATGGAACAAATCCACCATGGGCAGATAATCCATTCATAACCGCTCCCATTACATGTTCGCGAATGCCATAGTTTATATAATTACCTCTGTAATTATCTGAAAAAATCGGTTCTGACGAACTTGTTTTGGTATAACAAGCTCCCGCTAAATCAGCAGAACCACTTAATAAAAATGAACAATTTTTAATTAAAATATCCAAAACTTGTTGGGATGATTTTCTAGTTGCAAGTGGTTTTTTTTCATCAAGCTGTGTTATTTTATAATCTCTTAAAAGCCCCTTAACTTCTCTAGACAACTTGCAATCTAATTGTGCCAAAAATTCATCTTTAAACGGATGTTCAGACAACATTTTATCCCACTGTATCCGTAACGCGGTATTTTTTTCAAAACAAGAACGCCACATCTTTAAAATATCATCCGGTATTTCAAAAGGTGGGTATTCCCAATTTAAATTTTTTCTCAAACCAATTACTTCATCCGCTCCTAACGGTGAACCGTGAGAAGCTGGCTTACCTTCTTTTGTCGGAGAACCAAAACCTATTTTTGTTTTACAATCAATAAATACAGGCTTATCTGATTTTTGAGCTAATTCCAATACCGATTCAATCTCGTTATAATTATGCCCATCGCAAGATAAAACCAACCAACCGTTTGCCTTAAAACGTGCCGGCATGTCAGTACATGAAGCAATATCTGTTGACCCATCAATAGTGATTTTATTGTCATCCCATAACACAATCAAATTTTTTAATTTCCAAAGTCCGGCTAAAGAGATTGCTTCTTCAGAAATACCCTCCATTAAGCAACCATCACCTACAAAAACATATGTTTTATGATTTATCAACTCATTCCCAAAACGAGCATTTAAAGCTCTCTCAGCCAAAGCCATACCAACAGCTCCACCAATACCTTGACCCAAAGGACCTGTTGAAAAATCAACACCGGACAGAACATTTTTTTCAGGATGCCCGGCTGTTTTTGATCCCAGTTTCCGAAAATTTTTTAACTCTTCCAGTGATGCCTCTTTAAAACCTGACAAATAAAGTAAACTATACAACAAAGCTGAGCCATGCCCATTTGAAAGAATAAATCTATCTCTATTTATCCAATCAGGGTTTGTCGGGTCAATTTTAATAAATTTTGCCCACAAAACCGTTGCAATATCAGCCATTCCCAAAGGCATACCCGGATGTCCGGAAGATGCTTTTTCTATCATATCAACAGCTAAAAATCTTACGGCGTTTGCCATTTTTGATAACTGAATCATCTTATTATATCCTTTCATCAAACAGAGAGTTAACAAAGTACACAGTCTCCTTAAATCCTTCTTTTTTCTCTCCAGTTATTATTAAATTTTTATCTCCTTTATAGTGAAAAACAAGAGGGGTATCAAACGCATTTAGCTCTGGTACATTGTGATCACCATATATTATAAATAAACTATCATTTGGTGCTGATAAATACAACTCTTTTAATCCGATATCAAAAACTTTTGATGCATTTAAATAAGCTTCTTCTAATGTATTATTTTTTTCTTTATATTTTTCAGGTAATTCCTCATAAGGTGTATGCATACCGGCGGTTATGATAAAGTGAAATGTTTTTTGCTCATCTTTATTAAATTTTCCTACTTTTTTTAATAACTCAATATCATCAACTCCCCATTGATATCTCTTAATATCTTTATCAAATGCATCTTCAAAAATAACGGTATCAAAATCCATGTTTAAAATATGATTATTTCTTGAAAAATAATTCTTGTCGTAATTATGAAAAAACAATGTCTTATATCCCTTATTTTTTAATATATCAGGTAGTGTTTTAATAACTTTATAGATATTTAAGCTATATTGACTATACACAATACCATCTAATTTTTCACATTGCAAAGGCGTTCCCGCTAGCATCATAAAATCTGTATTAGCACTCCCATAACAGGTATGATGATTTTTATCCACATAAAAATTTTGAGGATTTTGTTTAATTATACTATGCAAAAAAGGCATCTTTTTTAACGCGTGTGTTGTTAAACTTTCTACCTGTATTAAATAAATGTGCTTTGGTAAAAAAGAAAGAGTTATGTCATCATTACCCATATCTTGACGAATATTTTTTACATCCAAAAACACTTGTTCATTCACAATTTTAAATGTATCTGCATTAAAATATTTAACCAACCAGTCAACTTTGTAAATTATATTTTGTTGATTAACAAAAACAAAAACTGATTTTTTTAAAATAAAGGAAGAATGAATCAATACCAAATATGCAAAAACAAGAATGCTTAAAAGAGAAATATAACCAACTGTTTTTAATGCTTTTTTTAGATTAAAAAATGATTTTTTGAAAACAAACCAAATTTGTAAGAACATTAACAAAATAAAAACAAAAAAAGCTTTATCAAACAAAACTTCTAAATTATTTAATCCTGCCGTATACCCCTCTTTAAAAGAATCGCTAAATAAAAAAACATTGAGCGGTAACACATGAAATTTATAATATTCCTTAAAAATACAAAAAAACAAAAAATTTATTATAAGAAAAAAAACAGTTATTCCGCGTCCTAACCTTAGAGAAAGCAACCAAAACAAAAAATAAAAAGCAACAATTAAAAAATAGTGAAAAAAACCACTATAAATCACATCAAAAAAGAGATAAACATCATATAAAACAGATGATGTCAGTAAAAATAGTGTCAGAAAAAAATCTGATTGAAAACTTTTTTTAAAAAAATTACTCATCACTCTGTTGCTTGCAAAAATAAAAATAAATTTCGGCCATAATCTTGCTCTCTGGTACAAACAAAATCTGATGGAGCTTGCTCTGTTATTTTTTTATCTGTTTCAACAATAATCAATGTTTGAGTATCAATCCATCCATTTTTTTTGAAAGCAAGCAAAGATTTTTGCCATAAACCTTTTCCATACGGTGCATCAAAAAAAACAATATCTGCTGATTTAAATGCTTTTGGTGGAAAACAAGCATCTTTTGCAATAATTTTCACATCCATATCTTTTGTATTTAAACGTATCATTTTTAATGCCAATGGATTGTTTTCAAAGAAAAAAACTGATTTTGTTCCACGTGAAACAGCCTCAATACCAATAGAACCGGAACCAGAAAAAACATCACAAAAAATAATATCTTTCCAATTTTTTTCTTGTTTTTTTAAGTGGTGTGTTAAAATGTTAAATAAGCCTTCTTTTGCTCTATCAGAAGTCGGTCTTGTTATATCTGCATCTGCTGCAAGCAATTTTTTACCCCGATAACAACCTGCAATAACTCTCATAACAATTCTTTCATTGCTTTTTTAGAAACTTCTCTTACTTCGCCTTTGGCAAGATTTCCCAACTGAAAGGGCCCATACGAAACACGTATCAAACGTGTAACTTCTAAACCAAAAAAAGACATCAATTTTCTAATTTCTCTATTTTTGCCCTCTGTTAAAGTAACTGAAATCCAACTATTTGTTCCTTTAACTTGTTCTACAGCCGTTTCACAACCAGCATAGCGAATACCTTTTATCATAACTCCCTTGGCTAGTCTTTTTTGTATTTCAGGTGTTAACATACCATGAATTCTAACTCTATATCTACGTTTCCAACCTTTTGACGGATGCTCTAATTCCCGAGCCAAAGCCCCATCTGTTGTCAACAATAATAATCCCTCAGAATTTAAATCTAAACGACCAACAGAAATAACTCTTGGTAAATATTTAGGTAAAGAATCAAAAACAGTCGGCCGTCCTTGCGGGTCTTTATGTGTTGTAACAAGACCGGTCGGTTTATGATAACACCATAATCGCCGTTCTTGCTTTTCCCCTAAAGGCTTATCATCAACAACTATCTTATCAGTTGCTGATACGGTAAATGCAGGTGTTGTTAATACAACCCCATTTACTTTAACACGACCATCTAAAATCCATTGTTCAGCTACTCTGCGAGAACATAATCCGGCAGCAGCCATTATTTTTGCAATTCTCTCTTTATTTTCTGTCATATTTCGTATATTATACAAAAAAACAAAAAGATGAAAGTAAAAAATGAAACCAAATGAAACGATTTTAAAAACAGCCTATGATTTAGCTGTATCAGCCTCTAAAAATGATGAAGTTCCTGTTGGGGCTGTTATTTATCATTCTGATACAGGAAAAATTATATCTACCGCCCACAATCAAACAGAAGAGATAAAAAACCCACTAGCTCATGCGGAACTAATCGCTATTAATAAAGCACTTCAAACATTAAAACAAAAAAGACTGAACGGGTATTCTCTTTTTGTTACATTAGAACCATGTACCATGTGTGCCGGTGCTATTTCTTTAGCAAGATTAGATGCTGTTTATTTTGGTGCATTTGATAAAAAAACAGGAGCTATCTGTCAGGGAGCAAAAGTTTTTACACAAACACAAACCCATCACAAACCTTTATGCGAAGGTGGTTTTAATGAATACGAAAATGGAAATATATTAACGGAATTTTTCAAGAAAAAACGGAAAAAGTAAAAATGGAAACAGAAAATAAACCTATTTTATCAGTAACAGAAATATCGCTTTCTTTAAAAAGCTGTGTTGAACAGATTTTTAGTGATATTCGTGTCAAAGGAGAGGTTGTCGGCATCAAAAAAGCATCTTCCGGACATATTTATTTTTCACTTAAAGACTCAGATTCTGTCTTATCTGCTGTCTGTTGGCGAGGACGCGACAAAACAACTTTACAAGCATTAGAAGAAGGATTGGAAATTATCTGTACCGGTAAACTTTCCACTTATCCTGGTCGCTCAAATTACCAAATGATTGTTGAAAGAGCAGAACCTGCAGGTATTGGTGCTTTACTTAAATTACTTAATGAAAGAAAAGAAAAATTAGAAAAAGAGGGGTTGTTTGACGCTTCAAAAAAGAAAAAAATTCCATACCTTCCCTCTACTATCGGTGTTATAACCAGTCCAAGCGGTGCTGTTATTCGTGACATTATGCATAGATTAAATGACAGATTTCCAAGACAGGTTTATTTATGGCCTGTTTTAGTGCAAGGGGAAGGGGCTGCCGAACAAATTGCTGCTGCAATAGAGGGATTTAATAAAATACCGACTGATGGTTTAGTACTTCAGGATAATAAAGTTATTCAAAAACCGGATGTTCTAATTGTTGCCAGAGGAGGGGGTAGTTTTGAAGATTTATGGTGTTTTAATGAAGAAATTGTTGTTAGAGCGGCAGCTGCCTCTCAAATTCCCTTAATATCAGCCGTCGGACATGAAACAGACACTACTTTAATTGACTATGCAGCTGATTTAAGAGCTCCAACACCGACAGGGGCAGCTGAAAAAGCAGTTCCCGTCAGAAATGAATTATTATCTGTATTAGCCCAATTAAAAATCAGAAAAAATGATGCCTTGTACCGCTTTTTAAGTGAACAACAACTCAAAATATCATCTCTTTTTAATACAATGCCCCGCCTAAATGATTTGGTAAATATGTTTTTTGAAAAATTAGATGATAAAACAGAGCGTTTATCTAATAGTATTAAAAATCATCTTTTAACTATAGAAAATAAACTGTCTTTTCTATCAAAACTTTTATATTCTTATTCATATACTGAAGTTTTAAAACGAGGGTTTTCATTGGCAACAAACTCAAGAGGACAAATTATTTCTCTTGGTAAAGAGGCTGAAAAACAAGAAGATTTCTTTATTGAATTTCAAGACAAAAAAATAAAAGTTTCACCTTCACATACAAAGATAAAAAATAAAAAAGAAATTAAAAAGATAGCTGAAAAACAAGGATCTTTATTTGAATGAGTTACCTATCAAAAAAAATTATTCTACTTATTGCATTTATCTATACAACACCTATTTTTGGGTTTGAAATAACATCTGAAATAAAAGAGGGAGCTCTTATTTTCGGCACTCTTGAAAAAGGAGAAAAATTATTCATAGGTAATACTCAAATAAAATCAAATCCTGATGGAGTTTTTTTCTTTGGATTGCCACAAGACACTGAAAAATTAACACTCAAACTAATAAAAAACAATCAAACGAAACTAAAAAACTTTAACGTTCAAAAAGAAAAATGGCAAGAAGAGTATATCACCGGCCTACAACCGGAGAAAGTTTTACCCTCTCAAAAAAATACAGAACGCATCAAAAAAGAAAATAATCTCATAAAAAAAGCAAGAGCTTCTTTTAATACAAATTATTTTCCCATTTGTTTTGAAAGACCTGTTAAAAAATATAAAAGAATCTCTAGTCCTTTTGGGGCTAGACGAATCTTAAATAATATAAAAAAAGCAGGTCATAGCGGTACTGATTATGCTGCTCCCATTGGAACTAAAATCTATGCTCCAGCAAAAGGGATTATAGCCCTTGTACATAACGATATGTTTCTATCTGGAAAAACATTGCTAATTAATCACGGGTATGGTTTATTTTCCAGCTATTCTCACCTAAATAATATTTTAGTAAAAGAGGGGGATGTTGTTAATCAAGGAGATATAATAGCAGAAATTGGTACAACAGGCAGATCTACCGGTCCACATCTGCATTATGCAATTACTTGGATGGGTGTCAGATTAAATCCGGAACAGCAAATCAATGATTTTTCCTGTAAAAAAATAAAATAATCTCTTGCTTTTTTAATAAAAAAGTCATATAATGAATTTACCAAATGACAAGAGAATAAAGCTACGGCTTAAAAACCGTAGTTTTATTTTTTAATTAAAAAACAATGAAAGGGTATATTATGGAAGAAAAAATACCAATGACATCAAATGGTTATGACAACCTATCTATTGAATTAAAACGTCTTAAATTTGAAGAACGCCCCCGTATTGTTGCTGCTATTGAAGAAGCCAGAGGACATGGTGATTTATCAGAAAATGCTGAGTATCAATCTGCACGCGAGCAACAAAGTTTTAATGAGGGCAGAATTATGGAGTTGGAAAGTGCTTTAGCAAGAGCCCAAGTTATAGATATTAAATCTCTCTCTGGTGATAAAGTTTTATTTGGTGCTACCGTAACACTTGAAGATTCTGAAACGGGTAATCAAAACTCATACCAAATCGTCGGACAATATGAAGCCAATCTTGAAAAAGGTTTAATTTCTCTTCTTTCACCTATTGCTAGAGCTTTAATTGGTAAAAATAAAGGTGATTTTGTTGACGTCCACACACCAAAAGGCGAAAAATCATACGAAATATTAGATGTTAAATATATTTAATAACCTTAAATAAAAAAACTCCCTTGAAAGATAAAATAGTATATATTATCTTTTTTAAGGGTGTTTTTTTTATTTGAGGTAAATATGCATACACAAGTTCTTATTATTGGTTCCGGTCCTGCAGGTTATACAGCTTCTATATATGCAGCAAGAGCCGGATTATCAACATTATTAATATCTGGATTAAATGTTGGTGGACAATTAACAAAAACTCATGAAGTGGAAAATTATCCCGGATTTTCAAAAATTTCCGGTATAGATTTGATGGAAAATTTTAAAACACAAGCTGAAAATGTTGGTGTTAACATTCTTTTTGAAGAAGTTATTTCTTTAGATTTAAACCAAAAACCTTTTAAATTTAAAACATCTGATAACAAAAATGGGATTGCAGATTGTGTTATTATTGCGACCGGTACATCATCAAAATGGTTAAATGCAAAAGGTGAAGATAAATTTAAAGGGAATGGTATCTCTATTTGTGCGACCTGTGATGGCTTTTTTTACAGAAATAAAACTGTAGCTGTTATTGGTGGTGGAAATACAGCCCTTTACGAGTCGCTTTTCTTATCAAAAATTGCCGAACAAGTATTTTTAATTAACATAAACAAAGACTTAAAAGGTGAAAAAGGTTTACTGGAACGTGTAAAAACAAACAAAAAAATCAAAATTTTCAATAATATGCAATTAACTGAGTTTATCGGTGAAAATAAATTAGAAGCTATTGTTATTAAAGATAAAAAAAATAAAACATTTCAAAAATTAAATGTTAATGGTGTTTTTGAGGCAGTTGGTAGTAGTCCTAACACTTCTTTGGTTAAAAACCAATTAAAACTCACAAAAAAAGGGCAGATAAAAACAAATAAACGAACAATGCAAACATCTATTGAAGGCGTTTTTGCTTGTGGTGATGTACAAGAAGATATTTTTAAACAGGCAATCATATCTGCCGGTAGTGGAGCGGTTGCAGCCCTCAGTGCAGAAAAATATATCTTAGAAAAAGAAAAAAAAGAGGCTAAATAGCCTCTTTTTTTATTTAATCGTCCAAACTGGTCCCTGAGGAGTATCTTTTACTTCAATACCTTGATCTAAAAGCTGTTTTTTAATTTCATCAGCTTTTGCCCAATCTTTTGCTAAACGATACTTTTGACGTTCATCTATTAACTGTTTTTGTTCTGTGGTTAATTCTTTTTTTTCAGAGGAAACTGTCAATAATCCTAATACTTCATCAAATTTGTACATTTGATTTAAAATCGCGGTTGCATCATCTAAGGAAAGCTCATCAAAATGCTTGTTTACTTCTGTTATAAAAGAAAATAAACTAGCTAAGGCAACAGGCATATTTAAATCATCCTCTAAACCACCATCAAAGCCCTCTACAACATTTTGAATAGCGGGTTCCAATCCAGACCATCCCGTTGCTGTTTTAGGCTCTTTTAAGCGTTCTATAAAGTTAGATAAACGCTCTATAACACTTTGATTACCTTTTAAATTACTTTCATTAAAATCCATTGTTACACGATAGTGTGATTTCAACAATTCATACCTAATTGATAAAGGGGTATAACCTTTTGATAATAAATCATTAATTGTAAAAAAGTTTCCAAGCGATTTAGCCATTTTTTTACCATTAACGGTAATATGTGCGTTGTGAATCCAATAATTTACAAATTTGGTTCCATAAGCACATTCAGATTGAGCAATTTCATTTGTATGATGTGGAAAAATTAAGTCAACCCCACCTAAATGCATATCTATGGGTTGGCCTAAGTATTTACGTGCCATTGCTGAACATTCTAATGACCACCCCGGACGTCCTTTTCCAAAAGGTGTATCCCAATAAACATCCCCATCTTTTTCAGTATAGGCTTTCCATAAAGCAAAATCCTGAGCATCTTCCTTTTCATACTCATCTGCCAACCGACCATCAGCATTTGCTTTCAGCTGATCTGTCTTAATACCAGCCATCTGACCATAATCTTTAAACGAACTAATCTTAAAAAATACATCACCAGAAGCAGCTTTATAAGCATGACCCTTTTCCAACAAAAGAGAAATCAGCTCTATCATTGAATCTATCTCCTCTGTTGCTCGTACAATATAGTCTGGTTTTTTAATATTTAGTGTCTTGAAATCTTCAAAAAAAGCATCAGCATAAAAATCGGTAAACTCTCTCAATGATTTGCCACTTGCTCTGGAATCTCTGATAGTTTTATCATCCACATCAGTTAAATTCATGGCAAAGGTAACATCATATCCTTTGTATCTTAAGAATCTGTTCATCAAATCATAAAACATATAAGCTCTGAAATTACCTATATGTGAATAATTATAAATAGTCGGTCCACACGCATAAAAACGTACTTTATTTTTTTCAATAGGGATAAATTCCTGCTTAGCACGTGCAGACGTGTTATAAAATGTAATCATAGCTAATCCTTTCTGTGTATGATGAGAACATACCAGTTTTTTTGCTAAAAAACAAGGGTTATTCAAAAAAAAAGATTTTAAAAATAATCCACAGATAAAATTCCAAATTTATAAAAAAATAAATTTATTTTGTTAATATGTACTGTGGATATTGTGCATAACTTTTTTTTTGATTTTTTGATTCATTTTTATAAAATTCCCGACTCGCCTTTATTCAAGTTAGAATCATATAGATGCGATTCTTATTTTTTAGCACTTATTTAAAATTCTTAATGTTAATAAAATTAGGGTATTTCTGAATAATTGGATAAATTTTTTTATTAATCCCACTTATCCACAAGAAAAAAAGTTATCCACATGTATTGAAAAACGACAGCGTACAACTTTTATTGTTTATTTAGGTTTTTATAATAATTGATTTTTTCTTTTTTATCTTATTGATTTTTAATGTTTTTTTATTTATTTTGCGAGTCTTTTAAATATTGACCTTTTGTTGTTTTTGAAAAATACGTTTTTTCTTGATATAAATGTATTTTTTTAGTATACTTAATACCGATTATTATTTAATGAGTACGAATAATGAGAGAAATTGTTTTTGATACAGAAACAACAGGTCTAGATCCTTTTCAAGGTGATCGGATTGTAGAAATTGGTTGTGTTGAATTAATAAATCATGTTCCGACCGGAAATGTTTATCATCAATACATCAATCCTGAACGCTCTATGAGCGAGGAAGTTGTCGCTGTACACGGTTTGACGGAAGAATTTTTGTCTGACAAGCCTACTTTTCGTGAAATTGCAGATGAATTTTTGGCTTTTATTGGCTCAGATTCAGCTCTAATTGCCCATAATGCCCCTTTTGATATGAAATTTTTGAATGCTGAACTTTCTTGGATTGGAAAGGAGTCTTTATCGTATGATAGGGTAATTGATACGGTCGTTTTAGCAAAAAAGAAATTTCCGGGGTCTAGAGTCAATTTAAATGAGCTTTGTAAAAAATTTCATATTGATAATTCAGCCAGAACATTTCATGGTGCGTTATTAGATAGTGAGTTATTAGCGGAAGTTTATCTTGAATTGATAGGGGGACGCCAACCGGGGTTGGTTTTAGAAAAGAAAACCGACTTTAAACAAAATAATTCAGTGTTGCGTGATATTAATACATTAGCAAAAGATTATAAAGAACCTAGAAATTTTTCCGCATCTGCTGATGAATTAAAGCAACATACTGAATTTGTTAAGAAAATTAAAAATAATATATGGGGGTTTGAATGAAAAAAATAGGGCTTTTTTTTACTGGTTCGCTTTTGTGTGGTGTTGTCGTACACGCACAATTAATTGATATGATTGCTGGTGCTGGAGTGCAGGGGCAGATAGCGGCACAATCTGCTAATAGTTTAAAACTTGCTATGAATGCTATTCAGCATAACGACTTGATTGCACGATTAAATTTATTGATTACAGATATCCGGACTAGGGCTATGGGGAATTACACTAATCTAAAAAAAGAGAATTTTCAATACGATTTTGGTTCTTTTGATTGGGATATTGGCTCGGTAAATGATAATCAATTTTATATTGAATTAAAAAATATAGATAAAAAGAGTTGTAATAAACTTGTTTCGGCTATAAATGAGGCGGTAACCGTAAAAATAAACAGTTTTGTAAAAAAAGATTGTGATGATTTAAACAGTATTCAGTTTATATTTAATTAGTTTTACTCACAAATGTTTCACGTGAAACATTTTTATCTTTTATAAAGAAAACCATCGGGAAATCTGGTGGTTTTTTTTAATCGTTTTTTTAAAAAAATAATGTTTCACGTGAAACATTTAAAAAAAATCAAAAAAAACTTGCATTATTTTTATAAAAAAGTTAATGTTTAGTTAAGAATAACAGATAGGGGATGTTTCACGTGAAACAATTTGAAGAAAAGATTTTACCAGCTAAAGAGTTATTGCAAGAATATATGTCGCTTGTAATAAAGTGGCAAAAAGCGGTTAATTTGGTTTCTTCTAAAGAAATAAATAATCTTTGGATAAGGCATATTTTAGATTCTGCCCAGCTTTATTTTTTTATTCCAAATCAGGCAAAAGTACTGGTAGATATGGGATCAGGTGGTGGTTTTCCTGCTGTTGTTATTGCTATTTTGAATAAGGTATTTAACGGTTCCTTATCTGATATTATTTTAATTGAAAGTGATAATAAAAAAGCTGTTTTCTTGAAGGAAGTATCTAGAGTTTTGAAACTAAATTTAACTGTTTTGAATGAAAGAATAGAGAATATTCAAAATATTAAAGCTGATGTTATTACTTCTAGAGCATTAGGAACACTTGATGTCTTGTTGCACTGGGGTCGGTGTTTTTATAAAAAAGAAACTTGTTTTTTATTTTTAAAGGGTATAAATGTTCAAAATGAATTAAAAAATATAGGTTTTACCTGTAAAAGTGAAAAAATGATAAGCAAAATTGATAAAGATGGTTGTATTTTAAAAATAACGGAGGTTAAGTATTAATGAAAAAAGCACGTATTTTTTCTGTTTCAAATCAAAAAGGCGGTGTTGGTAAAACAACAACAACAATCAATTTAGCAACAGCATTAGCTGCGGTTGAAAAAAAAGTTTTAGTTGTTGATTTAGATCCGCAAGGTAATGCAACTGTTAGTGTCGGTGTTAAAAGGCGTTTAGGAACAAAAAATTCATATACAGTACTTGTTGGTGGTGAAAATTTAGAAGATTGTATTTGTGAAACATCAATCCCTTATCTTTATGTTTTACCAGCCAGTAAGGAGTTGTTAGGGGTTGATATAGAATTGGCATCTGCTGACAAACCGCAGTTTTACTTAAAAAAAGCTTTAGAAAGAGCTAAGGATTTTGATTATATTTTTATTGATTGTCCACCTGCTGTTGGTTTATTAACAATGAATGCATTAGCAGCCTCCGATTGTGTTATTATACCTGTTCAGTGTGAATATTTGGCATTAGAGGGGGTTGCTGATTTAATGAAAACAATCAATAAAATTAAAAAGAACTTTAATCCGGATTTAACTGTACATGGTATTGTTTTAACAATGTATGACGGTCGTTCCAATTTATCTAAATCAATTGTTAGTGATGTTAAGGAATTTTTTGGAGATCAGGTTTATGATACACTTATTCCTAGAAATGTACGTATTCCTGAAGCTCCATCGCATGGTATTCCTGTTATGTTATATGATTATAAAAGTGTGGGAGCTCAAAGTTATATCCGTTTAGCTTCTGAGGTATTAAAAAGAGAAAGGGATTATTTAGTACATGGAAAAGAATGTTAGATTAGGTCGTGGTTTAAGTGCTTTAATGGGTGAAGATGATGAAGATGTGGAAATTTCATCTTTACAGTCTGATTCTGAAGGGGTTTTAACAATAGATATAGATTCTTTGGTTCCAAGTCCATATCAACCGCGTCGTGTTTTTACAACAGAAGGATTGGCTGATTTAGTTCTTTCTATAAAAGAGAAGGGGGTTTTACAACCTCTTTTAGTTAGAAAAAATCCCAAAAAAGCTACGGGATATGAATTAATTGCTGGTGAAAGGCGTTTTCGGGCATCAAAAATGGCTGGTTTGAAAAAAATCCCAGTTATTGTTAAAGATTTTTCTGATAAAGATGCTCTAGAAGTTGCTTTAATTGAAAATTTACAACGTGAAGATTTAAATCCGTTGGAAGAAGCAGAAGCTTATAAACGTTTATTAGAAGAATTTAAATATACACAAGAACAACTCTCAACTGTTATCGGTAAGAGTAGAAGTCATCTTTCTAACATGATACGTTTGCTGGAGCTTCCGGATGAAATTAAAGTAATGGTGGAGAAGAAAGAGTTAACATTAGGCCATGCAAGAGCTCTTTTGACAGCTAAGAATCCGGTTTCTTTAGCAATGGATGTTTTGAAAAAAGGATACAGTGTTAGACAAACAGAAAAATTGGCCTCTAAAAAAGTTTCTTCTACGGCTAAAAAAGCGGTTGAAAAAGATGCTGAAATTATAACATTAGAAAAAGAATTAAGTAATGTTTTAAATACAAGTGTATCTATTAAATGGAATGGTCAAAAAGGCTCAGTTACCATTTCTTGCAGCGATTTAGATAGACTTGACATAATTTTACAGCGACTGAGTATTGGTGGTTCGTTGGATTAAAAAAGGGCGTTTTTAACGCCCTTTTTTAATGGATATAACACAATATAAAAATGTTTCACGTGAAACATTTTTTTTAGCATCAAGCATAATATTATTTTATAAGGTTAAAAGAGTATTTTTATTTTTATAATAAATTTTTTTTAATATTGTTTTTGTAACTATATGTTTTATATTTTATTTTTGGATGTTTCACGTGAAACAATCAGTAAAATGTTCCACGTGAAACATTTTTATATATAAAAAAAGCGGATAATCTATCCGCTTTTTTTGTTTAGTTAATAAATTATTCAGCCAATTTTTTTTCAAGTAGTTGATTGGCTAATGCTGGATTTACTTTTCCTTGAGAGGCTTTCATTATTTGACCGACAAACCATCCCTTTAGTTTATCTTTTCCCGATTTAATTTCAGCAACTTTATCTTGATTATCTGCTAAAATCTGAGAAATTAAAGCTTCAATAGCGCCGGTATCAGAAACTTGTTTTAATCCTTTTTCTTCAACAATAATGGCAGGAGCTTTGCCTGTTTCTGTCATTATTTCAAAAACTTCTTTTGCAATTTTACCTGAAATTGTACCATCATTGATTAAACCGATTAAATCTCCTAAATTTTCAGCTGAAACAGGACTTTGAGTAATTGATTTATTTGATTTATTTAAATATGCAAATAAATCGCCCATAATCCAGTTAGCAACTTTTTTTGGATCTTGTTTAGCACAGGCTGTTTCAAAATATGCTGCTGTTTCTTTATCAGCAATTAAAACACCAGCATCATATTCTGTTAGACCCAATTCTTCAATATAGCGTTTTTTCTTTGCGGCTGGTAGTTCCGGTAAATTATTTTTGATGTTTTCAATGTATTCATCTGTTAAAATAACCGGCAACAAATCAGGATCTGGGAAATATCTATAATCATTTGCATTTTCTTTTGACCGCATAGAACGTGTTTCTAGATTTACAGAGTCAAATAAACGTGTTTCTTGCTTAAATGTTTGTCCGGATTCGTATAATTCAATTTGCCTATTTGCTTCAATTTCAATAGCCTGCATAACAAATCGCACAGAATTGACATTTTTAACTTCAACACGTTGTCTTAATTCAGTTGAACCGACTGGACGTACAGAAACATTGATATCACAACGCATAGAACCCTCATCCATGTTACCATCGCAAGTACCTAATGCTCTGACAATAGCTCTTAATTGTCGTAAATATTCACCTGCTTCTGCCGGAGAATGCATATCTGGTTTTGAAACGATTTCCATTAAGCCGACACCGGATCTATTTAAGTCAATAAAAGAGTTTGTTGGACTCATATCATGGATAGATTTTCCGGCATCTTGCTCTAAGTGTAAGCGTTCTACACCAATTTTCCGCGTACCATCATCAGTTGTAACCTCAATATATCCTTCTCCCACAATCGGATGATATAATTGACTGATTTGATAGCCTTGCGGTAAGTCAGCATAGAAATAATTTTTTCTATCAAAACGGGAATATTTGTTAATAACAGCATTTAATCCCAATCCGGTTTTAACACATTGTTCAATACATTTTTCATTTACAACAGGTAACATCCCTGGAAAAGCAGCGTCTACAAATGACACATTTGTATTTTGTTCTGCTCCAAAAGTGGCTGAAGCACCTGAAAAGACCTTTGAATTTGAAATGATTTGACAATGTACCTCAAGACCAATTACCAATTCCCAATCAGTTGTTTTTCCTTTAATTATATAGGTCATTTTTTATCCTTTCACATGGTGAGGTTTTTTATCAAAACTGGCTAATGATTCTAATATGCCGGAAACTTTAAAGACGGTTTCCTCATCAAAATGTTTGCCAATAACTTGTAAACCGATAGGTAATCCATTTTTGGCTATACTGATTGGTAAAGCTAAAGATGGCACACCCGCTAATGACGCTGGGGTTGTAAAGACATCACCTAAGTATGTATCAACAGGGGTCATATTTTGCATAGCTTCATATGATAAGGCGGTGGTTGGTGCTGCTGGAGCTAAAATAGCATCAATAGATTTAAAAGCAGTGATAAAATCGTTATAAATCAATCTTCTAACACGTTGTGCTCTTGTATAATAGGCGTCGTAGAAGCCAGCTGATAGTACGAATGTACCTAAAAGTATACGACGAACGACCTCAGGACCAAAACCGTCTGTTCTGGTGTTCTCATACATTTCATCTAAAGAATTACCATCAACTCTTGTTGTATAGCGTACACCGTCATAACGGGCTAAGTTTGATGATGCTTCAGCACAAGCGATAATGTAATAAACAGGTAAAGCATATTTTGTATGCGGTAAGGAAATTTCTACAATTTCTGCTCCGGCATTTTTTAACAATTCAATACCTTTGTCCCATGCAGCACTAATTTCAGGATTTAAATCTTTGGATCTGTATTCTTTGGGAATACCGATTTTTTTACCTTTTAAATCACCTGTTAATGCGGCAATGTAATTGGGAACAGGTGTATTAACAACAGTTGAATCTTTTGCATCATATCCAGCCATTTCTTGTAACAATAAAGCACAATCTTCAACAGATCTAGCCATTGGACCTGCTTGATCTAATGATGATGCAAAGGCGACAATTCCATAACGGGAACAACGTCCATAAGTTGGTTTTATACCTGTGATGCCACAAAATGAAGCTGGTTGTCGGATTGAACCACCGGTATCAGAACCTGTTGCACCCATACAAAGGCCTGCACTAACAGCAGCAGCAGAGCCACCGGAAGAACCTCCTGGCACAAGTGTATATTCGCCATTCTCATCTGTCCAAGGGTTTTTTGTAACCCCAAAATAACTGGTCATTGTAGAACCACCCATGGCAAATTGATCTGTATTTAATTTTCCAAGCATAACCGTACCGGCATCTTTTAGATTTTGGGAAACTGTTGATTCATAAGGTGGTACAAAATTTGAGAGTATTTTAGAGGCTGCGGTTGTTTTAATTCCTTTTGTGCAGTATAAATCTTTATTAGCAATAGGAATACCCTCTAATCTGCCTATTTTTTCACCGGCAGCTCTTTTTTTATCACAGGCTTCAGCTTGTTGCAAGGCTAACTCAGGTGTTTCGGTGATATAAGCGTTCAAAAAGCGTGCTTTATTCATTTCTTCTAAATGAGCTTTTGTTAATTCAACAGAAGAAATCTCTTTTTTATCAAGAAGTTGTAATGCTTCACTAATATGTAAATCTACTAAATTTGTTGTCATAATTTACTCCACCATTTTAGGAACAACATAAAATCCGTGTGCAGATTGCGGGGCATTCATCATTAATTCTGATTGTAAACCACCGGTTGTTACTTCATCTTTTCTTAAAACAGGTTCTTGAGCTGAAACACTGACAAGCGGTTCAATGTTTTCAACATTTACCTCTTTAAGTTCTTCTACCCAATTTAATATACTATTGATGTCTTTTGTGAATTTTTCTTCTTGATCGGCAGGAAAATGAAGTCTTGCCAATTTTGATATGTTTTTGACTGTTGTTTCGTTAAAACTCATTTTTTAACTCTCTTTTGTTTATTTGTTGTAAGTTTTTTTAGATAATTACGATGAACTTTTTTTGCCAAAAAGTCAAGAAAAATATAAGAAATAAGTCATTTTATTGTATTAAAAGTAATTGTATTTATTTTAATTTTAAATTTTTTTTGTTGATATATATTTTTTTCTGTTAATTTATTCTTAACTTGTTGTATAATAAAATAAGAATAGGTATATGTAAGGGGACTAAAAAATGAGAGAGCCGATTTTAAAAGCTGTGGCTATGCCGCCTCGTATCTTTTGGGCGCCAATGTACCCTGCGGTTGTTAATTTTGCAATGCAGGCTGGTATTATGAGTGTTTGTACGGCAGCCTTTAATTTGAATCCGATATATTTCATCGGAACGATAGGGCTTTCCCATATCGCGATTGCAGCGTATTCTTTTCGCGAACCGCATCTGTCAAAAATGATGTTGACATATGGACCGATGGCCTCAAAGTCAAAAAACATATATCCTGAAAAAGGAAATAAACTGGCTCCATAAGGATTGGCAAAAATGAATGATATTCAATTTGATATGAATGTGTTTGATTTGTTGGCACAAGGATCAACCTCTTTTTCAACATTAGTGGCGATTATTGGTGTTTGTGCTGCGATGTTTATTATGTCTGTTTTTGTTACAAAAATTGGCGATATTATTTTACCAAAACCAAAAGAAACACGCGTTTCTGATTTTTTACCATTTAGCCGGTTAGATGAGGATGGAGCAACAATTCACTTAAGAAATGGTTCTCTCGCTCGTGTTTTTGAAGTTAAAGGTGCTGATACAACTCTTTTAACTGGTTCTGAAAGATATGCTTTGGCTAGTGCTAGAAAACAGTGGGTTGACTCTATGGCTTCATTGGAAGTTGTATCAAGAGTTATTACGATTAGAGAGCGTATATCCTTAAGTGAAGTTGGTGAGCATAAAGATAATAAGCTTTTAAAACGTGTTTCTGAAAAATGGATGGAAAATATGCAACGTGTTTTTAGAAATAAACACTATATTGTTCTATCTATTAATGACAGAAAAAATGCAATGGATGATTTACAGCAAGCTACAATAGCCTTGACATCTATTTTAGATGCTTATGAACCGGTGATGATTTCTGAAAGAACACCGCACAAACATAGTGATAAAAGTCCTTTTTGGTTGTTTGCTCAATTAGCTAGTCCCTTGTCTGTTCCTAAGCCAAAAATCGGCATGGAAGAGGGGGATTATTTAAACTCTTTGTTGACAGCTGATTATGTACATTTTTCTAAGGATGAAGGTATTATACGTTTTATATCAGGCGATAAAGAAAAGTACGGTATTTGTATCGGTATTCGTAAACCGGGTGATTTTATGGATGAGCAAATGATTGCTGATATTATCAGTATTGATTGTGAAGTTACGCTTGTTCATAATATTAAATCTATACCGATGGTAAAGGCTAATATGCTTTTAATGCAACAAAAAAGAATGGCGTGGCTTACAACATTTTCAACAAACGTGCAAGCACAATATAATACAGCTCTTGAATGGATGGATCAATCCGATGCGGATGGTCAAACACTAAATGAATATGCAATGACTGTTTTTGTTTATGGTTCTTCAAAAGAAGAGTTAAAATTTGGACAGGAAGAAATAGAAAAAATTTGTCGTTTGCATAATGTTACACCTGTTAGAGAGGGATGGGCTGCTCAAGCTACTTTCTTTGCTCAGTTCCCAACATATGAAATTTATCCGAGGACATTTTTGTATCTTTCTCGGGTTGTTGCCTGTGCTATTTGTATTGATAAAACCGCTGAAGGACGTCAAAAATCAGATTGGGGTCCAATGCCTCTTTCTTATTTCAGAACAATTACCGGAACAGCTTATGCTTTTCAGTTTCACGTTTCTGAAGAGCAATATGCGGTTGCACATACGGCATTAATCGGTCCAACCGGACAAGGTAAAACAACGTTATTTTCATTCCTTGCCGGCCAGTCAATGCGTATTCCGGACTTAAGAACATACTTTTTTGACAGAAATAATGGTGCTAAAGTTTTTGCGTTAATGCAAGATGCTCCTTATGTACGTTTTGATGGTGGAGAAGAATCTGTTTCTCTAAATCCTTTTGCAGTACCGGATTCATCAGACACACGTGCCTTTTTAAGAACATGGATGCGTGATATTACGGGAGGTGTAGATGCTGTTTCTGAGCAAGAAATTGCTCGTGCCGTTACAACAGCTTTTGAATATTTGCGACCGGAAGAACGGTTAATGAAAAATTTATATAAAAGCTGTTTTGCACCAAATGGTTTTATGCGTAGAGAACTTTTTAGATGGGTAAATGATGATCAATATGGTCGTGTTTTTAACTCGTTGACGGATAATCTTGATTTAAGTAGTAGATATATGGCTTTTGACTTTACGACTATATTTCAAGATAGCGTATTGGCACCAGCCGTTATTAGTTATGTAATGTATCGTATTCAAACTCTTTCTACAGTTATGGGGACACCAAGCTTGATTATGATTGATGAAACGGCTCCAATGTTAGAGCATCCTATGTTTAAAGATAGTTTTATTGTTGGTCTGAGAGAAGGGCGTAAAAAAAGACAAGCTTATTTATGTGCTTTCCAGCAACCGAGATTTTTAGATGATAATGGATTGGGTGATGTAATTCGTGGTCAGTGTCAAACTGTTATATTCTTTAGAAATCCACAGGCAAATCCATCCGATTATGCTACATGGAATTTGACACCAAGGGAAATGAATTTTATTATGGGTAAGGAGTTTGCTGATAGAAAATATGCTATTTTAGTTTCTAGACCAGCTATTCATGAATCTGTTATTTTAGATGTTGATTTAAGTGGTTTAGGACCATTGTTAAAAATATATTCTTCCGGTAATAAGAGTGTTATTTTGGCTGAAAGATTGGCAAAACAGATACAAGATACAGATGCTTTGGTTCAAGCTTATTTGGAACAAGCATAGATGAAAAAAGCCTGATTTAATCAGGCTTTTTTTGAGTTAGTCCATAGAGATTTGTTTGTATTGTCTTAGTGATAAAACAATCAGTAAGACGGCACTGATACCGACGAGAGCATATATCAATCTTGATATGAGAGTCATTGTTCCGAATAAAGAAGCAATTAAATCAAATCCGAAAAATCCGACTAAACCCCAGTTAAGTGCACCAATTAAACAAACAATCGCTAAGATTTTGATAAGTATTTGCATGATTTGTTCTCCTTTATTAGCATAAAACAAATAATGTTTATCTGTATTTTTTCAATACAAAAAAGAACACAAAATCCTGTATCTATACCAAAGAATTTTTTAAAAATACAAACTAATGGTTGAATTTTTGATTATTATATGTTAAAGCCTTTTTTTAGTTAAGAAAAGGAGGGATAATGATAAATATCTCAAAAATAGAATATGCTATTCAAAATATGTATTTTTTTAAACAACTTTTGCCACCGGATAAATTTCAGGAGTTTTTAGAAGATTTTGTATTCTTGTATAAAAATAAAAGTGTTTTTAATCTTCATACTCAAATTTATAAAGAGATGGTGAGCGAAATAAAAAGTCCTATTCAGGAGATTTTTATAGAAGAAAAAACAGATTATACAGATCCTAATTTTATTTTAAAAAATAGCCATGATAATCGTAATTTTGAAGAAGTATATCAACAGTTTAAAATGCTTTGTAAACTCATTCAAAAAGACAATATTAAAGAAGCTTATCAATTTTTTAATTCAATGCAGTATCATAAAAAGTAATCTTATTTAATTTCAGTATAATCCACATCAATAATATTTGAATCTTGTTGTTTTTTCTCCTTTTTTTTAGGAGTGATGGTGATTGATGGGGTAATTTTTATGTACTCATACTTTTTAAATTGTCTGATGATATATAAAATACCTCCAATTAAAATAACCGGTATAAAAATATAAGCAGATAGATACAATAAAAACAGAATAACTGCAAGACTTATAAAAATATAAAAGATTCTTAATGCTGAAAATAAGAGAGTTTCTAAAAAAAGCATCTATTCCTCCAACAATGTTTTTAACTGGTATAAATGATTAAGAGCTTCTCTTGGTGAAAGAGTATCAATATCTAATTTTTTTAACTCTTCAATAACCGGAGAGTTCTTTTCTTTTGATATTGTTTGTAGGCTTTGAGAAAACAAGGGTAAATCGTCAAATAATGGTTGTTGGTTTTGTTTTTTTTCTTCTAATTGTTCTAAAATATCTTCTGCCCGTTTAATAACAGGTTCAGGTAATCCTGCTAATTTTCCGACATGGATACCGTAAGAGCGATCTGTTGCACCATTAAAAACTTCATGCAAAAAGACAATATCGCCTTTCCATTCTTTAACACGCATGGTATAAAGAGCTATCTTGTCCATTCTGTTTGCAAGAGCTGTTAACTCATGATAGTGCGTTGCAAATAGCGAACGACACTTGTTAATGTCGTGCAAATATTCTATAACAGACCAAGCGATGGATAACCCGTCATAAGTTGCTGTACCCCGTCCAACTTCATCTAATATAACAAGAGATTTTTCGGTTGCACCGTTTAAAATACTGGCCACTTCAACCATTTCAACCATAAAGGTAGAACGGCCACGAGCTAAATCATCACTGGCACCGACTCTGGAATAAACTTTATCCACAATACCTATTTTAGCATAATCTGCCGGCACAAATGACCCGATTTGAGCCATAATGGCAATAACGGCGTTTTGTCTTAAAAACGTGCTTTTACCTGCCATATTAGGGCCGGTTAAAATCCATAATAAAGAAGAGTCAATACCCATTTTACAGTTATTAGGTACAAAGGCGATATTTTCTTTTTGAAGAGCCTTTTCTACAACAGGATGTCTACCTGCTTGAATTTCAAATGTAGTATCATTTGTTAAAACAGGTCTTGTACAATGATAACATTCGGCATAGTACGCCATTGAGCAGGCAACATCAACGTTTGCAAGAGCGATACATGAAGCTATAAGAGTATCATTTTGATCACGAACAAGATTGATTAGGCTTTTTAAAATGTTGATTTCCATTTCTAAAGAAGCCTCTTTTGCATGTATTAACTTATTTTCAAAATCAGCTAGTTCAATGGTTGAAAAGCGAACAACATTAAGCATTGTTTGTTTGTGAATAAATCCTAAAGATTTATTCATTAAAAGAGGATCGGCAGCTTTAGCCGGAACTTCAATATAATATCCAACTAAATTATTAAAAGATATTTTTAAATTGGCGATGCCTGTTTGTTCAATATATTTTCTTTGCAACTCTCTAAAAAATTGCAAGGATTCGTTTTCTGTTGTACGCATTTCATCAAGTTCGGCTGAATAACCTTTGTTGATGAAACCACCCTCTTTTGTTGAAGTCGGTGTTTGATCCGGTATGATTGCGGCGGTAATTTCTCTTACAATAGCTGTATATTCACCTAGTACATTTAAATCTTTTTGAAGAGAAGGAGGAGTATTTGTTACAGAAACAATATCTCTTATTTTGGGAAATTTTTGCAAACTTTCCGCGATAGATAATAATTCTTTTGGGTTTGTATGACCAATGAGGATTCTGGAAATACCACGTTCAATATCCGGTATTGTTTTTAAAACTTCGCGGATTTTATCTCTTATAATTGAATTTTGAACAAAAAAGTCAACTTTATCTAGGCGATCATTAATTTCTTGAATATCTAAAAGCGGATTAGATAATTGGGAACGCAACAATCTAGCACCCATGGCTGTTTTTGTTTCATCTATAGTTTTTAAAACACTTGTTTCATTTTTGTTGTTGCTTAATGAAGCGGTTAATTCTAAACTGATACGGGTGGATGTGTCAATTTCCATAAATTTGTTTGTATGAGTTTTTTGCGGAACTCTAAGAGCCGGTCTAGCTCCTTTTTGTGTATGTAAAATATAACTTAATAAAGCCCCGCATCCCATAATTTCATGGCGTTCAAAACAATCTAAATCCGGTTTTTTGAAAAAAGAGTCTAATTCTTCTTTCCCTTTAAGGTAAGAGAATTTTTCTACCGGCCAGAAAGAGTATCTTTCATCATTTTGTGGTAATAGAGTGGGGTGGAGTTCTATAAAATTTTCCGGTAATAAAATTTCTGCAGGATCAATCATACCCAGTGTTGTTGGTAACTCTTTTTCTGTGCATGTTTGTGTAAAAAAGATACCTGTTGACATATCTACACCGGCAACGGCATAGTCGGAAATGCCGGCTACAACAGTAATTAAAAAATTATTTCGTTTGGCATCAAGTAAATCTTCTTCAACCAAAGTACCAGCTGTTACAATACGGATAACTTCTCTATTTACAATGGCTTTAGAGCCTCTTTTTTTTGCTTCAGCCGGATCTTCTGTTTGTTCACAAATAGCAACTTTAAAACCGGCTTTAACCAATCTGATTAAATAGTTGTGATAAGCATGAAAAGGGATGCCACACATGGGAATATTTTCAGCTTTATCGGCTTTGTTATTTCTATTTGTTAAAACAATTCCTAAAATTTGAGAGGCTGTTTTGGCATCGTCAAAAAATAATTCATAAAAATCACCTAATCTGTAAAAAAGCAAACAATCCGGATATTGTTTTTTTATTTCCAGATACTGTATCATCATTGGCGTTAATTTATATTCTTTCATTTTTTTTATTCTTTCCTTTTTTTTGATTATCTATTATACTAAATGAATGATAAAAAGAAAAGTTAAAAAAACACCATTTTATTCCTTTCGTTTTTTTGCTAGAATATTTGTTTTAAATATTCCAACGGCAACTGCACTTATTTTTCTGTTTTTTTTAGGTAAAATCAGTTTTTTAGGAGCATTTTGTTTTTTTTGTGCGTTTTTTGTTTTAACTGTTATATGGATTATCTATGTTTTTCATGAGCAAGAACAGTTTATTTCTTATTTAAAAGATTTATCACAAGGACGAGAGGTTGATTTGCCTCATGTTCATAAGGGGATTTTTGGTTCTTTTCGCTTGGCTGATGCTTTTTTATCCGTAAAACATAGATGGTCTAATCAAACGATATCTGCAGATAGAATTTTAGAAAATCTTCCTGATCCGTTGATTTTAATAAATGAAAACGAGAATATTGTATTTGCCAATAGTATGTGTAAAAATTTTTTTGGTGAAGATTTGCTGCATAAACCATTGAATACAATTTTTCCGGATTCTTCTTTTTTGAACTCTTTTGAGCAGTTAATATCCGGTAAAAGTAAACAGGCATGGTTTGAATGGGATTATGAAGATGATAGTTTATATTCCTTTCAAATAAGAATGGAAAAATTGCCGGCACCCGCAAAAAATGGGGGTATTATAGTGATGGTTATGCATGATATAACTCAGTTGAAACTTTTTAAACAACAACAAGCTGATTTTTTTGCAAATGCCAGTCATGAATTAAAAACACCATTATCAGTTTTATCTGGTTTTATTGAAACATTACAAGGAGCGGCAAAAGATGATGAAATTGCGAGAGAAAAGTTTTTAAATTTAATGGCGGAACAAACATCTAGAATGACGCATCTTGTTCAAGATTTACTCCTTTTGTCAAAAGTACAAATGACGCAAAAAGAACAACGAACGGATATTATTCCTGTTGTAGATTTATTACAAAGTGTTATTAATTCTTTGGAAATTAAAGCATCTACAATGAATAAAAAAATAGAACTGAAATTACCGCATGACATACCACGAATTATTGGCAATAAAAGCGATTTAGTACATGTATTTCAAAATTTAATAGACAACGCTTTAAAGTATGGGGCTGATAATTCCGTTGTTACCGTAAAAGCACAGTTGTGTTCCGGATTTCCCAAAAAATCAGATAAATATTTTACAGACATCAGACAAGTTGTTTTAATTAGTATTCATAATACAGGAAACCCTATTTCACCTCATGATATTACACGTTTGTTTGAGCGTTTTTATCGGGTTGATAATTTTAAAAGTCGTTCAACAGAGGGAACGGGATTAGGGCTTGGGATTGCACAACAAATAGTTAATTCTCATGAGGGATTAATAGATGTTCAAAGCTCCTTAAAAAAAGGAACAACATTTAGTGTTTATTTGCCTATAGATTTTTAATTATCAGTTCTCTTTAAAACGTCTGCCAAAACCATATAAAGGCGACCGATGTCTGAACCGATAAGGATACTCATAAGCAGTTTATTTTCATCCTCATTTTGGACCATTTTTGTCATTTGTTCAAATTCAGACATATACCTGACAACGGATTGATTAAATTCATTGTTTTGATTGTAAAGTTCCTTAATTTGTTTATGTTGAGCCTCTGAAATCATTTTTGTTATATGACGCATAAAAACAGCTTTATCACCATCATAATATCTCTTCCATAATGTCTCTTCAGCTTTAGGTGTAAAAATATGAGCCATATCTATTGAAAAAGATTGAAGTCTATCCAAAATGGCGGTTGCATTTTGTAAAAAGTCAACCGGTTTTTTAATGGGGTGTTCTTCTGTTATAGTGTTTTTTTGCGTTAGTGATTCGGAGGAGTTAGCAATGTTTTTTAATTCAATATTAGCCTCTTTAAGACGGGATAGTGTTGAATCAACAGTTTGAATTATTTTGGTATAATTTTCTTTTAATTCGCCATCAACGGATTTAATTTTTTGACTGCTTTTAGAAAGTGATTTTTCAAGAACATCCTGATGATTTTTAATTAAATTTTCAGATTGTGTCAAAGTGTTGTTATGGCTTCTGAGAGCTGTTTGTGCTTGTAATATAGCATCTTCATGTTTTTTAAGAAAAGCCTCTGTTTTTCCCAATGCTTCATTTTGAGTTGTTAATACTTGATTTGCTTGCTTTAATTTTTCATCCAGTAAGGCTCCTGTTTTTTTACTATCTAAAATATAGGATTTGATCAAGGATTCCATATGTTGAATTTTATTTTCAATTTGACTAGATGCAAAAGTTGTTTGTGATAAAATTTCTTGGGTATGCTTGTCTGCTGTTTTTAGATTTAATTCTAGTGCTTTGATTTCATCTGCATATGTTTTTAATTCTTGAATTGCAGGTGCAAAAGTTTGTGTTGCCTCTTTTGTTGTGCGTTGCAATAAAACAGCTTGTTCTTTAAATGTTGCAACATTTAAGTTGGCTTGTTTGCTTGCTTCAACAGATTTTTTTGATAATTTTTCAATACTTTCAGATATTTCATGTATACTGGTTGCGGTGTTAACATTTAGCTGTTGTACGGTTTTTGCTAAATTGTTAGACCATTGTTGTAAATTTACTCTTAATTCTTGAGTTTGAATGCCGACGTCGGTATAAACCTTTTTAAATTCTCTAACCTGTTCTCTAAGGGCGTGTGTTAGTGTTTTTGTATATAAAGCATTTGTGTTTGTCGGATATATCAAATCATTTAAATAAGAACGCAAAGTTTGTGCTTCAAAACCTATCTGATTTGATCTGTCAAAATATGCACCAATTAAAAGAGAGATGATGATTGGTAAAAACAACCCGCATAAACCACCAATAAATTCTGCCGGAGACAGCTCATGTCTGCTACCCCACCATCCTGATGCAAACAGGTAATCCCATATAAAAGCAAGCCAGACTGCCGAAAATATACCGGCAGCTATAAATGCTTTTTTATCCCACCATGGTTGTTTGATTGGTTTTTCAATATTAAGAGTCATCTCTTCCGAATCAGCTATATTGTTGGGTGATACAAACATGGCAACTCCTTAAAATAAGCACAAATTGTAAGGGAAGTATAATATGTTTTTGGCCCAAAAGCAAGAAAAATAATATCCTGAACATGTTAAAAATTTATATGTTTGTTTGATGTAAAATATTGTTAATTGCTTTTAAAGAAAAAAATTGACGAGTTTTGAGGTAGACTAGAAATATCTCTTTAAAATATCTGTTTCATCGTCATTTTTAAATACAATAGCGTTGGAAAACTGGTTTTTAAACCAAGTGATTTGTCGTTTGGCATAATGACGTGTTTCTTTAGTTGCTGTTTCAATCATTTTTTCTTTTGAAAATTCTCCGGTTAGCCATTTGCTGATTTCTAAAACCCCGATAGCTTTTTTTACGCCACCGGAAGCGTTGATTTTTTGGAGATGTATCACCTCTTGAATAGCTCCATTATCTAGCATATTTAAAAATCTTTGATTGCATCTTTGATAAAGAATGTCGCGAGGTGGATTTAGAAAAAAAATCTGAAATTCTTTGTTGATTATTTTTGTTTTAGGTTGTTGTTGAAAATAAGAGAGTGGTTTGCCCGTACTGAGTTGAACTTCAAGGGCTCGTCTTTGGCGTTGAGGATCTATTGCTTTACAGTCAATTAAAAGTTTTTGTACATCTTCAATGGGAAGTTCTCTTACCTGTTTTCTTATTGCTTCATCAATATCTGGCATAGGAGAAATACCCTCCGTTAATGCTTTAATATATAATCCGGTGCCCCCGACAAAAATAGGGTTTTTTATATCTTTTAATACAGTTTTAACCTGTAAAAGCCAATCAGCTACAGAGCAGGTTGAATATGCATCCATATATCCATATAGATGGTGGTTAATACCTTGTTGCTCATGAAGAGGGGGTCTAGCGGATAAAACGGTTAAATCTTTATAAACCTGTAAAGAATCGGCGTTAATAATCTCTCCTTTTGTCTGTTGTGCTATTTTTAGTGCAAAAGAAGATTTTCCACTTGCTGTTGGTCCGATAATTACGGGGATGATTTTTTTCATATGATTTTGTTATTTTCCTTGTGTTTTTTGATAAAAAAAGTTAATATTATCATACGATATTTTTAATGAAAAATCAAACAAAAAGGCGATGTGGCACCATTTTAAACGAAAAGGGGTTATATGATTTTGAAAAAGTTTTTATTTTTATGTCTTTTTTTGTTGGCTGGTTGCGGATTTTCCCCGCTTTATGTGTTAAATGATGAAAACGGTATTTCAAAAACTGAAGAAATTGAGGTTTCCTCTATACCGGAGTATAATGGTTATGTCTTAAAGCAAAATTTAGTTAATGCTTTTAATCCGCGAAAAAAATCTGTTTCAAAAAAGTATCGTTTAGAGGTTCAATTAAAAAGCCCGAGATTATCTGATCAGAGTATTCAAGGTGATAATTTTGCCAGTAGAAAAAAGGTTTCTTTATCTGCAACCTATCGTTTAATAAACAAGGAAACTGGAGAGGTGCTACTGTCATCGTCCACAAATGCGATAGGGGCATTTAACGTTTTTTATGAACCATATACCACCTATCAGGCAGAAAAAAAACAGGTTGAAGATTTAGTGTTGATAGTTGCCAATAATATTTCAACACGTGTTGTTGCTTATTTTAAGCAAAAAGAGGTAGAAAGTGAAAGCCAAGCCAGCACAAATTGATGCTCTGCAAAAACAAATTTGCAGTACATTTAAAGCAGCACTTATCCATGGGGCTGATTTTGGTATTGTAGAAGATTGTGCACAGCGAATTATCAAAATGATTGTTCCTCAAAAGGATGATTTTTCTTTGATTAAACTGAATAAGGCCCAGTTAAAAGAAAACCCCGCTCGTCTTTTAGATGAAGGTAATATGGCCTCTTTTTTAGGGGGTAGAAAGCTTATTTGGTTAAAAGAGGTTGATAATTCTGTTTTAGAGAGTGTTGAAAATTATTTAAAATATATACAAACAGATACATTTTTATTGTTGACTGGTGATGCGTTACAAAAATCTTCTTCTTTAAGAGGAGTGGCTGAGTCAGCTCCGGATGTTTTGGAAATAGCTTGTTATAACGATGATGCTAAAGATTCCAGACTGCTTATTTCTTCTTATTTGAGTGAAAGAGGGTATTTGGTAGGTGGAGATGTTTTAAATTTATTGTCAGAGCGATTGATTGAAAACAGAATAGTTACCCAATCTGAATTAGAAAAATTAATTACTTATTTAGGTAATAAAAAACAAATATCTGTTTCTGATGTGGATGCTGTTATTCCTAAAACAGAAATGGCAACATTTGATGAGTTATGTCATGCCGTTGCTTTAGGTAAACAAGAAGAAGCTGATAAAATTTGTCGTAATTTATTGGCTAACGGAGAAACAGTTGTTTCAATTATAAGAATATTGATAATGCATTTTAATAAGATTTTGTTGGCTGTTGATTTGTTTGAAAGTGGTATATCTAAAGAAGATGTTTTAAAAAAGGTTTTAAGAGCAAACCAATTTAAGCAAAAAGATATTATGGCATCTCAGATTTATTTGTGGAAAAAACCTTTTCTCGCAAAGGTGTTACAGCTTTTGTTAGAAACTGAAAAACAGTCAAAAACAACAGAACTGCCGGCAGAATTGATGTTGGAACGTGCTATTACAGCTATAGCGGGTATACCTAAAAAAATCAGAAGACTTTAATCATCTGCATATTTTAAAAATCCGTGATTATTTATTGAATAAACAGAGTTGTTTCCAACAATTAAATGGTCAATTAAGTGGATAGATAGTGGCCTGAGATATTCAGAAAGGGCTTTTGTACTTTCAATATCTGCTGTTGAAGGGTTTGGTTTTCCGGCTGGATGATTATGAACTAAGACAATGTACGACGCTTTTGCGGCAATACAGTTGTTTGCAATTAAATTGGGATTTATTTGAACGTTATCACTGGTTCCTTTTTCTTCAATATCAAACTTTAAAATTTTTTTCTTTCCGTTTAAATAAATAAGAAATAATGCTTCATTTTTTAAATGTGAAAGATTTAATCGGATGAAATCTAAAACAGATTTCCAATCTTCAAGATATGTTTCTTTTTTGTTGATTGGAGAAAGCATTTGTAAGCAAGATGCCTCTATTGTTTTTAAAAGGCAGACGGTTGAATCTTTAACACCCGGGATATCTGTTAACATGGCGGGTTCTGCTGCCAGAATATCCCTAAGGGTTATAAATTTTCTGAGTAATTGTTTTGCAATTGGTTTAACATCTCTTCTTGGAATGGAATACATTAACAGAACCTCTAATAGCTCTGCTTCGGTTAGTGAAGAGCCGCCTTTATCCAAAACCTTGTTTTTCATTCGGGCTCTATGTCCGATATAATCAGGAATATCTTGTTTAGATGGAGATTCTTTTTCTTTTGTCATTACCATATTCATAAATAAGGTGGATAAGTATATCCTTTAGGTGATAGTGTGAATATTTCATAACCGTTTTCAGTTATACCTAAAGAATGTTCAAATTGGGCTGATAAAGAGCGATCTTTTGTGATGGCTGTCCATCCATCAGATAAAATCGTTGACTGATGTGTTCCGATATTTACCATTGGTTCAACGGTAAATATCATGCCAGGAACGAGTTTTGTACCTGTTCCCGGTATGCCGTAATTTAAAATATTGGGTTGTCCGTGAAAAATGCGGCCGATTCCATGTCCGCAAAAGTCTAGTACAACGGAATAGTTTTCGCTAGCAGCCAACTTTTGCATGGCATGACCGATATCACCGGTTGTGTTTCCTGGTAGGCATTGCTCAATACCTGCCATCATAGTGGCATATGTTGTTTCAACCAAACGACGTGCTTTTACAGATGGTTTTCCAACGTAGTACATTCTGGATGTATCTCCATACCACCCATCAACAATAACAGTAATATCTATATTAATGATATCACCATTTTGTAAAATTTTTTTCTCCGATGGTATGCCATGGCAAATGACATGGTTTGGTGATATGCAACTGGCTTTAGGATAACCATTATAGCCGATACAAGCCGGAATCCCACCATTTTTACGCATAAAATCTTCTAACAAATTATCTAAATAACCTGTTGATACTCCCGGTTCTACAAATGGAGTAATATAATCCAAAGTCTCAGCAGCCAACCGACCGGCTCTTCGCATGCCGTCAAAATCTTCTAAGGAATAAAGTGTAACATTTTTTATCATGGTAAATTCTTCTTTTTTTTACACATCTATATTAAAAATATTCTTTTTTTTTTCAATTAGCAAGAAAAATATTGTTGATTTTATTTTTAATGTTATACTTTGTTAGATAAATTCTTGCATAAGGAGTTAAAAATGTTTTCACTGCAAAAATGTTTAATGGCCGGTATCATTGTGTTTTTTGTTTTATATTATATGTTAAAAAATTCTCCATTAGCTCATTAGTGTTTTTTATGGTATGTTTTTTGGGGATAAAAACATATTATTTTAAACCAATATTTAGTTGACAATCTTTTTTCCATTTGCTATAGTTAGTCTACCTAAAAAGGGGTGGGTCTTGTCTCAAAAGTAGAGAGGCTCAAATTATATTGCTTTTAGAAAGGATATAAGAATATGGCACAAATACGTTCAAACGTTTTATCACTTTTATATACGCGTAATTCATTATCACTTTATTTGGCTGAAGTGAATAAATTTCCCATGCTTGATGCTGATCAAGAGTATATGTTAGCCAAAAGGTTTCATGATGATAATGATGTTGAAGCCGCACATCAATTAACAACATCACATTTAAGATTGGCTGCAAAAGTTGCTTTATCATTTAGACATTATGGTCTTTCTTTGGCGGATTTAATTTCTGAAGCAAATATCGGTCTGATGCAGGCAATTAAACGGTTTGATCCGGATAAAGGGTTTCGTTTGGCAACGTATGCTATATGGTGGATTAAGGCCTCTATTTCAGAATTTATTTTAAAGTCATGGTCGTTGGTTAAAATTGGAACGGTTGCGACGCAAAAAAGATTGTTCTATAATCTCCATAAGATTAAGTCTCGTTTGGGGTTGTATGATGAAACAAGTTTAAATGATGATACGGCAGAGCAAATTTCAAAAATGTTAGGTGTTTCTAAAAAAGATGTGATAGAAATGGAGCAAAGATTAGGTGGAGATTCATCTTTAAATACAACATTATCCTCTGATACCTCAACAGACCATCAAGATATGTTGGTAGATCCATCTGCTTCTGTAGAGGAAGATTTAGGAAACAGGGAGGATATGGCTGTTAAAAAAAGATTGCTTTTACAGGCACTTGAAACGTTATCAGATAGGGAAAAAACCATTGTTTGTCAGCGGTTTTTGACGGATGAGCCTGTAACATTGGAGGAATTGGGTAATCGCTTTAAAATTAGCCGAGAACGGATTCGGCAGATTGAAAATAAAGCCTTTGAAAAAATATCAAAATTTGTTAAAGCTGAAGCAGAGCATTTAACAATTTAAAAGTTTTTTAAAAAGCGGAGCTTAAAATAGGCCCCGCTTTTTTTGTTTGTTGCTTCCAAAGGATATTTGTGCTATCATAAAAGAAGGGGGTATTTGTGATGGCGAAAAAAGAAACTCCAAAAATGCCAAATATGCAAGAATTAGTTTCATACTTGAATAATCAAGGGGGAACGGTAAATAAGCGGCATATCGTGCGTGATTTTAAAATAAAACCTGAGGATCGTAAAAAACTTAGAAGAATGCTCAAAGAGCTTAAAGGTAACGGTGTTATTGTTGCCAAAGAAGATGGTAGAAAAAATCGTTTACGTTTGGCCGGTAAATTAGGTGAGTATGAGCAAGTTGAAATTACCGGTGTTGATTCAATGGGAGATTTAATTGCTCGTCCATTGGAATGGCGTTCACAAAAAGAAGTACCGCAAATCATTATTGTTAAAAACAAAATTAACCCACCAGCTGGTGTTGGAGATATTGTTCAGGCCCGATTAAAAAGTGTTAAAAAATTGATATATGAAGGAGAAGTTATCAGACGTATAACCTCTTCGGGTAGTCAGATGGTGGGAGTGTATGAGAACAATAAGGTTTATTCTGTTGACAGACGATTAAAACAGGTTTTTACGTTGATAGATGTTCCGCGAGAAGTTCAAAACAAGGATATTATTTTGATTGAGATTCCGCCGATTCGTTCTAGAGAACCTATTGCAAAATTTATTCAAAAAATCGGGTCAGCAACCGATCCCCATGTGGCAACTTTAATTGCGATATATATGCATCATTTACCTGTTATGTTTTTAAAACAGACGGAAAAAGAAGCACAAAAATTAACTATTCCTCCTCTTGATGAAAAACGTGTAGATTTAAGAGGTATTCCTTTTGTAACAATAGACGGGGCAGATGCAAAAGATTTTGATGATGCCGTTTGGGCCGAACCGGACGAGTCGCCGGATAATAAAGGCGGTTACCATATTATGGTTGGTATTGCAGATGTTAGTTGGTATGTGAGACCGGAATCCGCTGTTGATTATGATGCAAAACTCAGAGGTAATTCCGTTTATTTTCCGGATAGAGTTATTCCTATGTTGCCATTTGAAATTTCAAACGGTGTTTGTTCTTTAAAACCAAACGAAGATCGGGCAGCCCTTGTTTGTGAGATTTTTATAGATAGAACAGGGATTAAGAAAAAACATCGGTTTATAAGAGCGTTAATCCGTTCGGCTCGTAGATTAACTTATCCGGAAGTTGAAGAGGCTATTCATAATAAAACACCGATTGTTGGCTTACAAACAGAGATACAATCACTTAAAAATGTTTATGAGTTGTTAAAAAAACAACGTAAAAAACGCGGTGTTATAGAAATAGATGTGCCGGAACAGCAAGTGGAACTTGATAAAAACGGTAAGATAATATCCGTTCATCCCAGACAAATGCTTTCCAGTATGCATTTGATTGAAGAATTGATGATTTTGGCCAATGTTTCTGCTGCTGAAATATTGGAAGAGAAGAATATGCCGATTATGTACCGTATTCATGACAGACCCTCTGCTGAGAAATTAAAGGTTTTAAATAATTTTTTAAAATCCATTAAAATAAAAAAATCTTTAAGTGAAAATGCGAGCCCGTCAGATTTTAATGATATTCTTTTAAAAACAAGAACGAGTGATAAAAATTTTGCAGTTAATGAGTTTGTGTTGCGAAGCCAATCACAGGCTTGTTACAGTCCTGAGAATATAGGGCATTTTGGATTATCATTATTAAGATATGCACATTTTACATCACCGATTCGCAGGTATGCAGATTTAATGGTTCATAGAGCTCTTGTAGATGCTCTAAAATTAGGAGAGGGCGGATTAAGTAAAGAATCTGTTTCTGATTTTGAAAATACCGCACGCCATATTTCACAAACAGAAAGACAAGCGGCAGCAGCTGAGCAAGATTCTATTGACAGATATATAGCTTCTTATTTGAAAAATAAAGAAAATAAAACATTTACGGTTAGAATTTCATCAGTTACAAATTTTGGTATTTTTGTTCGGTTGGAAAGTTTTGGTGCGGATGGATTTATTCCTATGCGTTTTTTGGGTGGTGATTTTTATGATTATGATGAAGAAATGCAAATACTTATTGGGCGTGCCACCGGTAGGAAATTTCAAGTAGGGGAAAAATTGCAAGCGATATTAAAAGAGGTTTCTCCTTTAACGGGCGGGTTATTATTTAAACCTAAATAATTTATAAGTAACTTGAATCTTTAATCCCTTTTTGAATAATTTCATCAAGAAGTTCTTTTTTCCATACCGGTAGTGGCGAGTCGTTTTCATTTGAGGATTTGCCGCTGAAAATGCCTAAGAATTTAATAAAAATAGAATCTAAGCACTCCTCATAAGCAAAAACGGGAGCCCCAAACATCCCCAATCTGGGTGTGTTTTCAATATAAAAAGTTTGTTTATCGTTTTTGTAAAGAGAAACATCTATCCATAATGGTTTAGTTTTATCATCTGTGTTTGTTGCAAAAAGCGGATAACCGATGATTTTAAATGTATCAGAAAAAACGACACTTTCATCGCTAATGTCATTTATAGGATTTAAGTCTGAAACATACTGAGCCAAAGGAATAACAGCAATATCCACACTTCGTTTATAAAGGGGGTGAATAAGCCAAATGGGATTGTTATCTGTATCGTACAGTTGTAATTCAAATGAGGGTAAAGTAGGTTTATTTTGTTTTTTTTGCTGTATGCTTGGCACAAAAACAGAAATAACATCCGGCAGGTAATTTCCTTTTGTTTTAAAAATGCCTGTAGAGATATCTCTACCCGTTACGACATTTAATCCAGTTACAAAATATAGGTTTTTGTTTTTTTTATATATAAAGCCAGTTGCACAAAAGAGGGTTTGTTTTGTTTTTTGTTCATTGTTTTTAAAAATACAAACATCTAAAGGGCAGATGGGTGATAATGTATCATTAAGTTTCATGTACCTACCTTTAAGAAAAAATCCGTTGGAATCCAACGGATTTTAACTTTTTTATTCTGCCGAAGAATCATCTCCGTCAGCCATCATCATTTGACGGGATAAATCCGTAGCATTTGAGCGAATTGTTTTTTCAATTTCATCCGCAATTTCGGGGTGGGCTTTTAAGTAAGCTCTGGCTGATTCTCTGCCTTGTCCGATACGTTCTCCCTTGCAAGAAAACCATGAGCCTGCTTTTTCAATAATACCAGCTTTAACACCTAAATCTAACAGTTCACCTGTTTTTGAAATTCCTTCACCATATAGGATATCAAAATCAACGGTTTTAAATGGTGGTGCAACTTTATTTTTAACAATTTTAACGCGTGTTTGGTTGCCAACAGTGTTTTCTTTATCCTTAACAGCACCGATTCTGCGAATATCTAAACGAACAGAAGCATAGAATTTTAGAGCGTTACCACCGGTTGTTGTTTCAGGATTACCGAACATAACGCCGATTTTCATACGAATTTGGTTAATAAAAATAACCAAAGTATTTGCCCGTGCGACAGAGGCTGTTATTTTTCTGAGAGCTTGACTCATCAAGCGGGCTTGCAGACCCATATGGGAATCACCCATTTCACCTTCAAGCTCAGCTTTAGGAACAAGTGCTGCAACCGAGTCCACAACCAATACATCAATAGTACCGGAACGAACGAGTGTATCGGCAATTTCTAAAGCTTGTTCACCGGTATCCGGTTGTGAAATCAATAACTCATTTATATTGACACCTAATTTGCCTGCATAAATAGGATCCATGGCATGTTCAGCATCAATGTAGGCACAAGTACCACCGTTTTTTTGTGCTTCAGCAACAACGTGAAGTGCAAGAGTTGTTTTACCAGAACTTTCAGGACCATAAATCTCAATAATTCTACCTCTTGGAAGACCACCGATACCTGTTGCAACGTCAAGTGAAATTGAACCTGTTGAAATTGCTTCAACTGTCATAGAAGCATTTTCGCCGAGGCGCATAATTGCACCCTTACCAAAACTTTTTTCAATCTGACCTAACGCCATTTCTAAAGCTTTACTTTTGTTATCCATTTTTTCTGCCATCTGAGTTTCTCCTTAATATGTAAATGTGTATTTTTCGTTATTTGTTCGCACAAATGTTCGTCGATGAAGTCATTATATACGATAATTCTGAAAAAATCAAGCAATTTTGGAAAAATATTTAAGTTTTTTTCACACTTTCTTGTGCTAAAATGCAAAATTTATCAAAAATACTAAAAAAACTCTTGCAATCAGTGAACAAAGATGGTATTATACTTGCGTTGCTCTGTCAGTAGAGCTAAATTACCTAAAATTTTTAGAAGGAGGTGCAGCTCAATGGCAAAATGCGAATTTTGTGGTAAAGACGTTGCTTTCGGTATTAAGGTTTCTCACTCACACAGACGTTCAAACAGAACTTGGAAACCAAACGTAAAAAGAGTTAAAGCAGTTGTTAACGGTTCTCCACGTAGAGTATATGCTTGCACACGCTGCTTGCGCTCCGGTAAGGTTACACGCGCTGTTTAATTCACACGTGAACTTACTGTTTAATTAACAAAAGCAATAAGCATGAAGTATAGCCACGAAGCGTTAGTTTCGTGGCTTTGCTTTTTGCGGAGTGACTGTATTAAACCATATCTGGTTCGAATACGCTCACTCTATATATTTTTATGTAAAAATTTTAATCGTCCTTAATTCCAAACATAAGCTTTAAAATACCTTTAAAGATTTTAGGACTCTCGAAAACAACAACTTTCATAAAATCACTCCTTAATATGCTTTACTACATATTATGAGAATTTAATAAATTGGTTACAGTTGCCATTCTTTTAAGTCTTTCACTTCGTTATACATTGCAACATAATTATTATGCCTGCTTTGGTGTATAACTCCATCTTTAAGAGCTTCTAAAATGCAACAACCTTTTTCAACAGTATGGGAGCAGCTTGAAAATTTACATTTACCAAGATATTCACTGAATTCAGGAAAACAAAAAG
>CALCTR010000066.1 GCA_937906925.1 uncultured Alphaproteobacteria bacterium | reverse complement strand
TTTTTAACATTATAAATCGGTATGATGATTGAAAGTAAGGGCTGTGTCATTTTGATTCATTATCCCTTGCAAGTTGAAGATGATATGGATTTCTTCTATCCCAAGTGATATTGCGTTTTATAATTTTTCCAGGGTTACCGGCAATGATGACATTATCCTCTTTATAATCTTTGCAGGCAACGGTACCGCCGCCAATAATACAGTTATTTCCAATACGGGCATTTTTTGTAATTCTTGCCCCTTGTCCAATCCAGACATGATTGCCAATAACTATTGGTTCACTGGCGGTATTTAAAATTTCTCCTGTATCATTATCTAAAATGGCATGTCCGTCTGTTGGCCATATATTAATATCATCTGAAAGCATGCAATCTTCACCAATAATACAAGAAGATTCTTCATCTAGATATATTTTTACTCCGATAATTGTGGTGTTTCTTTTTATTTTACAAAATTGGTTATTTCCCCAACAGCACCGAATATAAACATTTTTAAAAACTCTTGATGGGCCTAATTCAATTAAGACGTTGTTGTTGCCTATTTCAATTAAAGAGTTTTTTATTCGTATAGGTTGGAAAATTTTTATAATGTTATTATCTCCAGTTATTTTTATATGTAAACCAGGTATTTTTGTACGATTGTCAACTAATTGTACATTTCCATTTTCTATAATAAAAATTTTATTGTTTGTTCCTATTATTTGATTTTCCATAATTATATTCTTATACACCACTTTTTAAGTATTTTTTTGTATTTGTTGAGCAAACATCAGGAGTACGAGGTAGATAAATAACTTCACAGAATTCTCTGAGAAAATCAAAATGACCCTTCCAATCATCCCCCATAACAAAAACATCTGCTTGGTATTTTTTTACATCTTCAATTTTTTGTTCCCATGTGCATTCTGGGATTACTAAATCCACATAACGGCAAGCTTCTAATATTATTTTTCGTTGTTCATAAGTATAAAAAGATTGTTTATTCTTCATTTTGTTAAACTCATCACTAGAAAGAACAACAATCAAATAATCTCCAAGAGCTTTGGCTCGTTTTAAAAGATTGATATGTCCATAATGTAGAACATCAAATGTGCCGTATGTAATTACTCGTTTCATCTTATAATTCTTTCATGATATTGTAAATTCTTTCGCAAGATTTATCATCTTGATATTTGTGAAGTAATGGTAAAGATAAAGTTCTTTTTTCTTTCCATGAATCTACAGTGATAGCATCGTTTATTTTTATAAGTAGTTCAGTAAAAGATTTTATTTTTTCTCCAGGCATTAATATGTTATAGTTGTCTTCAATGATAAAGCCTCTATTGTTTTCATATTCTTTACTGAGATTATCTAGAAAAAGAACAGGTTTATTTGCTATTAAATAGTCAATAGCAATTGATGAAAAATCTGTAATCATCAAATCAGTATGCTGAAAAAATTCATAAAAATAAAAATTATTTTTTTTGATATCAGCATTAAAAATAAATTTAATGTTAGCGTTAATAAGGTTTCCTTTCTTTAGGTATTCCTTATAAAATTTTTCGTCAAACGGATGCGGTTTAATTATCAGTAAAGCATTTTTTTCTTCTAAAAAATTGCATAATTTTTTAGAAGAATAATCATCAAAATAGAATATGTTATTAAATTCTTTTTCTATATCTCTTCGGTTATTTCTAGTTGCTTCTTTGTAAGTTGGAGTGTATAAGAAAATTTTATCAAATTTTTTTACATTTAAAAATTCTGCAATATTTTCTCTGTTTCTATTATTTAAAATACAATCAGTTTTAGGTTGCCCTGTTATAAAAATTTTATCTTGAGGCATCATAAATGATGAAATCATGGATAATTTAAAAATATCGGAAGAAACAAAAAAATAGCCATTTTTTGCCAGCTTAATATATTGTTTTAATGTATTTTGTGGTATTTTTTTTTCGTTTAATCCGAGTGTTTTTAAAGGCATTCCATGCCAAACTTCTAGTAAAACATGTCGTTTAAAATTTAAGTAATTGGCTAAATATAAGCCTGTATAAACAATATATTTGCTTGTTATTAAATGATATAAACCCAAAGGATGATGAAATGAAAATAGTTTTTGTTTGGGATTGTTTTTTTTTGAATCCAATAACAGCCAAACTAACTCATACTCATTTGAATGATATTCTTTCATATATTCAAAAAATTCCTTAGAGTTGTCTGAGTAATCAGGAAAACTTGCAAATATAATTTTATTTTTCTTTTTTGGTAATAATAAATCAAAAAAAAGTAGAGTTTTTTTATTGAAGATTTTTAATTTTATTCTTATACCCAATAAATGAATAATGATACTTTCTCCGTCTTTAGATAATTTAATTGATAGTAATTTATCCCTAATTTTTGACATATTCACCCTCATATAATTGGTATAAATGGTTTAAATTTTCTTGAATGGATGTAAGGCCATTAAATTCTTTCCAGTATTCATCTAAAAGACTTTTATTATTAATAATATCAAGTAGTTTTTTATTGAAATCGTTTTCTGTATTTGGATTAAATATAAAGTGTTTTGAGTTTGATAATTCTGAGGCTCCACCAAGATTTGAACATAAAATAGGAACACCCATTGATGTTAATTCTATGGCAACTTGTGGCAAATTATCTTCCCACAAAACAGGAACTATTCCCAAATTTACATTTGTAAGCCTAGAAAGCATATCGTTGTGTGTATAGCCATTGTATAATTGAATACTGTTGAAATTTGATAAATGTTTTATATCTGCAGGTTTGCTATTTTTTGCACAAAAAATCAGGTTTATATTTTTTGTGATATCCGGGGGCAATTTTGATAATTCTTTAATTAGGAAAAAATACCCCTTTGAAATACGGGCATATCCAAAGTAGGCAATAGTAAATTTTGATGTATCAGTTAATTCTCTTTTTTTTGTATTTTCAGAAAATGATGTACCAATATATGATACTTTTATTTTTTCTTTTTTTAAGCCATAAGCTATTCCTATTTCAGAAACTCTTTTTGATACCGCAAGTATATGATCTGCATATTTGTTTATTAGTGAAATATTTGTGTTCCTATAATTTACAAAATCATCACAAGTAGATATTTTGTTTTTATTATCTAGATAGTATTTTTTATATCTGAATTGATAAAAAAAACGAAATTTTAATAGTTTTTTTGTAAATGGTTTTAAAAATTTGTTTGAGTCTAAATAAATTTTAATTCTGTTTAAAAATATTTTTTTAGAATGTATGTCATTTTTAAAGCAGTGTAAGCAATTTTTACCATTGCAATAATCTGTACATAATGTGTTTATATCATGTCTGAATAACAAACTATTTAAACAGCAGAAATTATAGTTGTGAATATCAAATATTAATTTTGTGTGTGGATTTTTTTCTTTTAATTTTATAAGACTTGGGAAAACAGAGGCAATATTTGTTATATGTACAATGTCAAATGGACCGAATTTCTTGTTAAATTTTTCAATTAACAAATCTTCTTTTTTTGATTTTGCATAATGGTTAAGTTTCCATGATGAGATTCCCATTGGAGCAAAACTTTCAGCATTTATCACTTCAAATGATTTGCATTTTTCTGCAAATATATTTTTACTTTTTCTTAAATATGGTTTTAATCTAAAAGGATTGTATTTTTCTCCCGCACTTAAAAAATAAACATCGTATTTTGAAGTATCTATATTTTGTATCACATTTTTAATATAGATAGTAATTCCTCCACCTGCATTTTGCGGATTGTCAAAAGGCGTCCAATTAAAGAATAATATTTTTTTACGCATTTCCTTACTTTCCTTTAATCTCATCAAATAATTCTAAAGCTCTGTTGATGGCTTTATCCATATCATAATATTTATAATCGCCGAGGCGGCCTAAAAAATAAACGTTATGGAGTGTTTTTGCCTTTTGCAGATATTGTTGATAAAGCTTTGCACTCATATCGTTGGGAATGGGGTAATATCTCTCATTTTTGCCACGTTCAAAAAACTCGGAATACTCTTTGGCAATAACGGTTTTATCTGATTTATCCCCAAGGTAATACTTATATTCATGAATGCGGGTAAAATCATAATTGCAAGGATAATTTACGCACGCATTTGATTGATAAAATTCTTTATCATATTCTTCAAACTTAAAGTTGACACTTCTATAGGGTAACTCGCCTAATTCATAATTAAAAAATTCATCAATCGGGCCGGTATAAAAAACTCTATCAAATTCTTTATTGATATCCTGATATTTTGTATTTAAACGCACTTCAATATTAGGATGATCTAACATATTTTTAACAAGCTCTGTATACCCGTTTGTGGGGATGCCTTGATACTTATCTTGAAAATAGCGTTTGTCGCAACTAAGATAAACCGGCACTCTGGCTGTAACGGCTCCGTCTACCTCGTTTGGTGAAACGCCCCACTGTTTTGTTGTATAGTGTAAAAAGACTTTTTCATACACATAGTCGGCCAAAAATTTTAAATCTGCATCATCTTGTTTTTGAAACTCTAAAATCGGCACTTTTTTATTATACTCAAATTTGGCGAGGAGTTTTTCTTCCAGCCGTTGGGCAAACGTATGGGGAAACACATCATAAAGCGTGCGAAAGTTAAACGGTATTGTTGTTTCTATCCCGTCAATAATGGCAATCACTTTGTGCATATAGGTGTTAAATGTTGAAAATTTGTTCACAAATTGCCATACATTTTCTAAATTGGTGTGAAAAATGTGGGAGCCGTATTTGTGTATCATAATGCCGTTTTTATCCCTATAGTCATAAGCATTGCCGGCAATATGGGATTTTTCATCTATAACGAGAACTTTTTGATTTAGTTCTTCGGCAATTTTGCGGGCTAATGTTGCCCCTGAAAAACCACATCCTACAATTAGATTTTTTATCATTTTTTACCTGTAATCAGAAAATTTAACAATAGTTATTTTTTCCACATATTACACACATAAATATGATAAGTCAATACCATTTTATATTTTGTTGAAAAATAATAAAAATAAGGGGAAAAGAGTTTTTAGCTGAAAGGTAACAAAAAATCCACCCGAAAATGGATGGATTTTTTTATTCTCTTGATGTTATTTTATAAAGTTATAAACATCTTGTTTTTTGTTGTAAACAAAAGCCTCATCTTCATAAAATTGGTTATCCCAATCAAGAACGACAGTGTTATTATCTTTTTTTATCAATGTGGCACATTCACCGGCATCAAAACGGCAGAAGTTGCTTTTTTCTTTATTCCGTTCAACTAAAAAGTCTGTCCATGCCGGATGTTTGAATATTAAATATTTTTCTGGTAAAAAGTGGTATTCATCCGTCTTTCTTGTATGTTTTTTAAAACGATATTTTTTTTCATTCAATGTGATGAAAATGAAGTCATCTTTCTTTTCAAACTGTACAGGTTCTTTTGTGTGCCATTTAATATAGGATCCGTTTTTATTAACAATATAATCTTCAAAGTCAAAATGTCTGACAAAGTAGGTTTCCTTTTCTAAAATCGGGCAGAGGTCTTCTGCATAGGTAATGATTTCCTCTTCCGGTAAAAATTTTGTTTTTTTGTTCCCTTCTAAAACCTTGCTTAACAATTTGCATCTTTCATGCGTTGTGTAACTGAATTTAATATCTGATTCTTCTGGTTCAAAAAAATTAGAGAGTAGTTTTTTGTGTATCAGATTAGAGATGCGAACCATTTCTTCATAATATTTATTAGAATTTGAGGAATGATATCTGATAAATGTGAATGGATCATAAACCGTTAGCAATTTACCACCGTTTTGTAAAATCTGTACCCAAAAATCATAATCTTCTGCCGCGATATAAGTTTCATTATATCTGATGTTGTGGTCGTTTATAAAATCTCTTTTAAACATTGAGGCAGCATTTGAAAATGTATTGGCAAATATAAATGAAAGTAAAAAGTTATTTTTTACTGGTGTATAATCGTTCCACTTTATTAGTTGTGTTGAGGCGATTTTATCTTCAAAACTATAAACACCGCCACTGATGGCTGTATAGGAGGGGTTTTCCCTTATGATTCGTAGTTGTTTTTCCAAACGGTTGGGGAGGGCTTGGTCATCTGAATCAATAATGGCAATATAATCGCCTCGGGCGTTGTTTATAGCAATGTTTCTGGAGTAGGAAACCCCTTTGTTTTGCGGATTTTTAATATATCTGATGCGATTGTCTTGAGCCATATATTGGTGGATGAGGGCGTCTGTCTTATCACTAGACCCATCATCTACAATGATTAATTCAAAATCTTTATACGTTTGACTGAGGATGGAATCTATGGCACGTGGCAATAAATCAGCTCGGTTATAAGTTGCTAATATTACAGAAATGGTTGGTTTTGTAATGCATTTATATACATATACGCTAAGACTTGTGATTAATAAAATAGGAAATAATATAAATAAAATTTTTTTCATGGCAAAACAAACAATAAGTTAAACTCAGTCTTATTATCGTTTTAAAGAAAAAAAAGTCAAGATTTTTATTTGGTGCCCCGAATAATGAAGGGAGGGACAAAATTCGGGGCGATAGGGATTATTTTTGTTGTTGGTTATTTTGATTTTGTGTTTGATGAGAATGGGCTGTTTGGTTTTGGTTTTTTTGAGCTTCTTTTTGTTTTTGTTGTTGAGCTGTTTGAGACATATACTCTTGGTTATTTGTTGGTGCTTGTTTTGAGCAAGATGTGTTATCCATAATAAACTCCTTTTTTTTGATTAATGTTACATGTATGATATAGGGATAAAAAAATGGTTTTCAATTAAACTTTTATCTGTATCAAACCGGATAGGATTTGACTTTTGACGGGTTTTTGTGTAGAATAACGCATTAATTTATTGTGAGGAAAATAAGATGCCTGAAATTAAATGCCCTAAATGTTCAAATGTTTTTACGGTTGATGAATCTGATTATGCATTGATTGCGGGGCAGGTTCGTACCATAGAATTTCAAAAAGAATTAAAAGAAAAAGAAGCTCTTTTGCAAAAAGAAAAACAACACGAGTTGCAAGTAGTGCAAATGCGTATGGAAGCGGAAAAGGAAAAAGCTCTTTTTGAAATTGCTCAGGAGATGGAAAAGCTAAAATCAACAATATCTTCTTATGAAAAAGAAAAGGCGTTGGCGTTAAATGAGGCTCTTTCTGTTCAAAAAGAAGAGCTTTCACTGAAAGAACAAGAAATTTTAAAACTAAAAGGGGCTTTGAATGATGCTGAAAAAGATGCTCTTTTAAAAGAACGGGCATTAAAAGAAAATTTTTTAATCCAGTTGCGGGCTAAGGATGAGGCTATCTCTTTTTATAAAGATTTAAAAACTAAAATGTCTACCAAAATGGTGGGTGAAACATTAGAACAGCACTGTGAAATAGAGTTTAACAAGTTGCGTTCTACCGCTTTTGCTAATGCATATTTTGAAAAAGATAATGATGCAAAATCAGGTAGTAAAGGTGATTATATTTTTAAAGAAACAACGGCTGATGGGGTTGAATTTATCTCTATTATGTTTGAAATGAAAAATGAGATGGATACAACGGCTACTAAACATAAAAATGAAGATTTTTTTAAAGAGCTTGATAAAGATAGAAATGAAAAAGGTTGTGAGTATGCTGTTCTTGTTTCGCTTTTGGAATCTGATAATGAATTGTATAATACGGGGATAGTGGATGTTTCTCACAAATATCCTAAAATGTATGTTATTCGTCCGCAATTTTTTATTCCGATGATTTCATTGTTGCGAAATGCAGCTCTAAATGCGGTGCAGTATCGTCGGCAGTTGGTGGAGTTTAAAAATCAAAATGTGGATATTTCTCGTTTTGAGGATGAAATTAACGATTTTAAAGATAAATTCTCTCGTAATTTTCAGTTGGCAAGTGATAAATTTAGAAAGGCTATTGATGAAATTGATAAAACAATAGATCATTTGCAAAAAACAAAGGATGCCTTGCTTTCATCAGAAAATAATTTGCGGTTGGCTAATAATAAAGCACAGGATTTGACCGTTAAACGATTAACGCGTAACAATGAAACGATGAAACAAAAATTTGCTGAGTTAAAAAAGGTTGATTAAAATTAACAAAAAAATGCATAAAAAAACATTATTTTTCAAATAATATGTTTATTTTTACCCTTTGTTAACTTTTTATCATTAAAGTGTATGATAAGAGGCGTATAATTATACGTCCGGTTCTCCGTATTTAATAATGAGGTTTGATTATGAAATTGTCCCGCACCGCCCTTAAAGAACTTAAAAAAAGATATTTAGATGTTCTAAAAAAATGCTTCCTTGCAAATTTAGTGGCTTTTGGTGTGGTTACCTTGTCCACACCGGCAAGTGCTATTATAACGGACAGAATTGATAATAATGAAAAACTTACCATTTATGAGCCGGTTGAAATTTCGAATAAAACTTTCGGTGGAGCTGTTAGTAACTTTGGCGATATAGATTTTATGGAAAAAACAACATTTGCTTATAATAATGGGGATGATAATGGTGGGGCGATTTATAATTCTGGAAGAATGTTTTTTGTTTCTGATGCAGATTTTATCTCTAATAAAGCATCGGATAGTGGAGTAATTAAAAATAATGGATACATTTATTTTGGGGGTATGACAACATTTGACACGAATGTAACACCTGAAGGTGGATGGATTATTCAGAATTCTGGAAACATTATGTTTGATAACACTGCAACATTTACTTCTAACACAGCTACAGATGATTGGTCTGGTGGTGGGGCGATTTATAATTATGATGATGGAACCATCACGTTTAGTGGTGCTACAGATTTTGACTCTAACACAGCATCCGGCTATGGTGGGGCGATTTTAAATAGGGGTAGTGGAACCATCACGTTTGGTAACACAGCAACATTTACCAACAACACAGCACACGATGGTGGGGCGATTGGGAATAGTTCTAATATAGATTTTGATGGTGTTGCAACATTTACCAAAAACACAGCATCCTACGATGGTGGGGCGATTTGGAATAGTGGAACTATCACGTTTGGAGAAAATTCCACCGCAACATTTAAAGAAAACACAGCATCCTACGATGGTGGGGCGATTTATAATTATGATGGAACCATTGAGTTTGGTAACACCGCAACATTTAAAGAAAACACAGCATCCTCTGGTGGGGCGATTTATAACTCTTATGATGGAACCATTGAGTTTGGTAGCACCGCAACATTTACCGAAAACAAAGCAACAAATTACTATGGTGGGGCGATTTTTAATTATGGAACAATGTCTTTTGGTTCTGATGCAGATTTTACTTCTAACACAGCATCCTACTATGGTGGGGCGATTTATAACTCTTATGATGGAACCATTGAATTTGCTAACACCGCAACATTTACCAAAAACACAGCATCCAGAGGTGGTGGGGCGATTTATAACGATTATAATGAAACCATTACGTTTGGTAACACCGCAACATTTACCGAAAACACAGCAACAAATGGCCATGGTGGGGCGATTAGTAATGAAGGTGGAGCCATTACGTTTAATGGCGGAGCAGAATTCACCTCTAACGAAACATCCTTACTTGGTGGGGCGATTAGTAATGAAGGTGGAGCCATTACGTTTAAAGATGTCTTTACATTCAGTGGTAATACGGCAGCTTCCCGTCGAGGGGCAGATATTTATAACTATGATGGTGGTACAATTACATTTGCCCAAGGGGCGGGTAAAGTCGGCTCTTTAGATGGCGGTATTTATAATACTGCTACGATTAAAAAGACAGGTTTAGGTACCCTTATCTTGGGCGATGGAATGGTAAATGGGGGTACAGGTACACTCACCCAAACAGCGGGATTAACGATAGCTAATTCCGCGAACCTCAAGCTAGCACCGACGCATACCATCAACGGAGGTGAACTTAAAACACATGGTGCCGAGATTAAACACACCGCCGTTGTCGGCAAGGATGCAACAACCGGCTCCGTCGGTACAGCAATGCATTACACAACATTGTCAGAGATGGCAATCAATCCGACCACTGTTTCAACGGTAACATTTGCGGGAGCAGATTTAGGGGCAACCATCGGCTTTGGTTCTTACACTAAGGCAGAACAAGATGCCGAAAAAGCGTTGGTAGCAGGTAGGGATGCAGAGCATGTAGCACGGTTGTTTAGCATCACACCGCTTGCAGAGGGCGAAAGAGCCAGATTTAAAGTAACCGGAGCATTAGATAACGAATCGGGCAACATCCTCGCCTTTAACAATGCGATTGTGGAGATTGACAAAACGTTGGCAGAGACTGGAACAGGAGCCACCTATCAAATGGCAAACACGCTTTTGGATATGCCGGATAAAGCAACAATTACCAACAAAGTCCGCTCAAACGGCATGACCTTAGGCGAGGGTATCAAAAAAATCACATTTAAAGATTTAGAAGTTGTCTCAGGGTCAGAGTTAGACATCCGTAACATTCATGTAAAGGCAGAAAGTATGCTGATGCAGACAAACTCAACCCTCTCAGTAACGATTAACAGTGCTGAAGATTTAGGACGGCTTACAAGTTCTGCTCTCACGGCTAAAGAGGGAACGGGTGTCCGCTTTGTGTTAGGAGCTGATTTTAAAGAGGGGACGTATGATATCTTTGATGCGACAGGGTATGGAGCTTTAGCCCCAAGTATTAAAGAAAATATCCTCTATAATATTGCAGATGTAGGAAATGGACAATATACCTTTACACTCAAGGATGAGTTTAAAGAACCGGAAGAACCCGATACCCCAGTGGTACCGGAAGAACCGGATACGCCGGTTGTACCCGACAAGCCGGTAGTGCCGGATAAACCGGAAGAACCGAGTAGCGGGCTAAAACAAGAAGAAATCACCGTTGTTAAAGCCTTGTTAGGTGGAAGCAGTGATCATGCCGGCTTTAACAGAGCTCAAGCCGAGTTGTTAGAAAACTTACAATCCGGCTCAACAGGAGCAGTAACAAAAGCCAAAAAGGCATTAAAAGCCTTAGGCGGTGTAGAGAGTAATTTACATCATACGGTGGCGATTGCCCAGTTTACACAACTGCATAACGTGATTACACAGATGCTCACCGGTGTCAGCCCGACAACCATCGGTCGCTCCGGCGGAGATATAGAACCAAGAGCCAAAGTGTATATCAAAGGCTTATATAACAGGGTAAAATCCTTAATGGGAGATGGCTTTATCGCCAGAAGTAAAGGGGCGGTATTGGGTGTACAATCCAAGTTGACAGATGACTTAACGGTTGGTGTTGGTTATACAGCGAGCAAAACCATTGCCAAAGAAGAGTTAAGAAGATTGGAGTCAAACACCAATACAGGGTTTATCTCAGCCCAGTATCAACCAAACAACTGGTGGGTAAACGCGGTGGTCAGCTATTCTCGTGGCGAGTATGATGAAGAAAAGACCATTATGAGCCAAATGGGAGAATCAAACTATAACGTAGATAGCTTTGCAACCCAAGTTATGACCGGATATCAGATTAAGAAAGGCAAATGGATTGTCAATCCGGAAGTGGGTGTCAGATACTTGAATGTAAAACAAGAGGGATATACGGATAGCTTTGGCACAACGGTCGGTAAGACAACCTCCGGCTTTATCACCACAATGGCAGGATTTAAAGTGGGTGTAGATATGGGCTGGATTAGACCTCTTGCCGGTGTATCAATAGGATATGATGTTAAAACAGATGATCATTCCATGATAAATACATTGGCAAACGGCACAACCTATATCGTCAGAGGTAAAGCACCGGATCGCCTCAGCACAACGGTTATCGGTGGTTTTGCAAGCGATATCACGGATAACCTCTCACTCAGACTTGAATATGCAGGCTCATACCGCAAAGAGTATATTGATCACTCGGGTATGCTCCGCCTTGACTACAAATTTTAAGCAATATCTGGTGGCAAATCACCCAGCTTATGTACGCTTTGTACACGACGCTGGGTGATTTACCACCATCTGGTTGCTTAAAATCGTGTCTGTATTTTAAATCCACAGGTGATGCACACTGCCAGAGGGCTAGTCTTTACCTTTTGACCGCTTTTTTATGCCACAGGTTTTTATTTTTTAATTTCATCCAATGCTTTTTGTAAAATTCTGGTTGCAGCAAAAGAATCTAATACTTTTTTTTGCTTTTTTTCTCGCATACATCTGCCGGATAAGTATTCTGAGGCAAATTTTGACGTGTAGCGTTCATCTATCAAAAAAACCGGAAGATTATATTTTTCACTAATCCGATTGCAAAAAAGACGTACTTGTTTGGCGATATCGCCTTCCTGATTATCCGTTTGTAAGGGAAGACCGACAACAAAGGCTTTAACATCTTTTGCCGGAATAATATCGTCCAATTCTTTTAATTGATAAATGGTTTTAAACGGGGAGGCAATAGCTCCTGTTTTATCGGAAAGGGCAAGGCCAATTCGTTTCATGCCGTAATCAATGCCTAAAATAACATTTCCTCTGGGAAAAATATTTTTTGCCTCATCTAATAAAAAAACTTGTATTTTGCTTTGATTTTGGTTAACATTACTCATCATCTTTTTTTATACGAGGAAATGATAAAATATGCAAGAAAAAAAAATTGCCATTGCATCAGATCATGCGGGTTGTGAGCTTAAAAATTATTTAAGAGATAGTTTATCAGATCAAGGATATGTCTTATATGACTATGGGACGGATACGCCTTTAAAATCTGTAGACTATCCGGATGAAGCCTATCTTTTAGCCAAAGCGTTAAAAGAAAAAAAAGCAGATATTGGTATTTTGGTGTGTGGCACAGGTATCGGAATGAGTATTGCGGTTAATCGGTATGCTCATATTCGGGGAGCTTTGGTTCATTCGGTTGAATATGCCAAATTAGCCCGTCAACATAATGATGCTAATGTGCTTGTTTTGGGTGGTCGTTTTCTTGAAAAAAAAGAGGCTCTTGAGCTTGTAAATACATTTTTAACAACAGATTTTGAGGGCGGACGCCATGCCGACCGTGTTTGTAAATTGGGAGATATGCCTCATGACTTTGAATAATTCTCATCTTTATTTTCATCAATCATTGGAACAAAAAGATCCTGTTCTTTCGCGTATGATTACAAAAGAGCTTTGGCGTCAACAAGATCATATAGAATTAATTGCTTCTGAGAATATTGTATCAAAAGCTGTTTTAGAAGCTGCCGGTAGTGTTTTAACAAATAAATACGCTGAAGGTTATGCTGCTAAACGGTATTATCACGGTTGTGAATATGTTGATGAGGTTGAAGTTTTAGCAATAGAAAGAGCTAAAAAACTTTTTAATGCAGCTTATGTGAATGTACAACCTCATTCCGGCTCACAAGCTAATGCTGCTGTTTATCTTGCTTTATTAGACCCAAAAGATGTTATACTGGGGATGGGATTAGATTCGGGTGGTCATTTAACGCACGGGTATAAAGCTTCTTCATCCGGCAAGTATTATACAAGTGTTTCATATGGTGTTGATTCAAACGGTTATATTGATTATGAGACGTTGGAATGTTTGGCTATAGCCCATAAACCACGTCTGATTATTGCGGGTGGTTCTGCTTATCCCAGAAAAATAGATTTTAATCGTTTTAGAAGTATTGCGGATAAGGTTGGAGCTTATTTAATGGTTGATATGGCTCATTTTGCGGGTCTTGTTGCCGGCGGGGTTTTAGAAAATCCGCTTAATTATGCTGATGTTGTAACAACCACAACGCATAAAACATTAAGAGGTCCTAGAGGCGGTATGATTTTAACCAACAATAAGGATATTGCTAAGAAGATAAATTCAGCAGTGTTTCCGGGCCTTCAAGGTGGACCGTTAATGCACATTATTGCGGCAAAGGCAGTTGCATTTGGTGAGGATTTAGAGGACTCTTTTAAAGTATATGCTTCAAATGTTGTTCATAATGCCGGTGTTTTGGCTAAAACATTAAAAGCAAATGGTTATAATCTTGTTTCCGGTGGAACGGATACGCATTTAATTTTAATTGATTTACGCTCAAAGGGATTAACAGGCGCCGCTTCTTGTGATGCTTTGGCAGAAGCAGGGATTATTTGTAATAAAAACAGTGTACCAAATGATCCTGAAAAACCAACCGTTACATCCGGTTTAAGAGTGGGAACGCCTGCCGGAACGACGAGAGGTTTTGGACCTAAGGAGTTTGAAGAAATTGGACTTATGATTGTTGATGTTTTAAATTCATTGACAAAGAGTGAGGAAGAAAAAGAAAAGACTATTTTATCCGTTCGTAAAAAGGTGCAACAAATGTGTTTAAAGTTTCCGATTTATGATGGTGTAAGGAGTGGGTTTTAATGCGGTGTCCCTTTTGCGGAAAAACAGCTAGTCAGGTTAAGGACTCTCGTCCGAGTGAGGATGGAACATCTATTCGTAGGCGACGGTATTGTCCTGCTTGTTCGGGACGTTTTACAACGTTTGAATATATCCAAAGTCAAGACCTTGTTGTTGTGAAAAAAAATGATGTACGTGTTCCCTTTGAAAGAGAAAAACTATGTCGCTCTATTCATTTAGCTCTTAGAAAACGAGAGATAGACGAGCAAAGAATGGATAGATTGGTTGCTGAGATTATTCAGGCATTGGAAGAAAAGGGTGAAATAGAAATCCGTTCTTCAGAGATTGGGGAATTGGTTATGAATGCTCTTTTAAAAATTGACAAAGTCGCCTATGTACGGTATGCTTCTGTCTATAAGAATTTTACAACAATGGAAGATTTTAAGGATTTTGCAGCAAAACTAATGGAAGGTGGAGAATGAGTAATATAAATCCGAATCAAAAATATACAAATGCTCGTTTGATGGCTGTGCAGGCGTGTTATGCACAGGAAATTTCAGATGAAAAATGGGATAAGGTTACTTCTAAATTTTTATTGGGAGAATTAGGTGGTCAGGTCATTGAAGATGGGGTTGCCGGTAGAGAAAAATATGTGAACTTACAGCCGGCTGATGCGGCATTGTTTACTGGTTTGGTTAAAGAATATCAAGAAAAACAAGAGATGATTAATGAAATTATCCGCACAAACTTAGGTGAAAAGTTGGAATATGAGCGAATGGAAATTTTGTTAAAATGTATTTTAAGAATGGGAATTGCCGAATTTTATGCAAATCCCTCGTTGCATAGTGCTATCATCATTAATGAATATGTGGATATGACACGTGCCTTTTTTAGCGGAATCGAAGCGAAAATTGTTAATGCAATTTTAGATAAATTTTCCAAAGTAATACGTGAATAATATTTATAAATTTATTGACAAAATAAAAATAAAGGACTATATTATAGGTCCTTTATTTTTTTGAGGTTGTTATGACTGATTGTCTTGAAACGGAACGTTTGATTTTGCATCGTCATATTTTTGAAGATGGTGCTTTAGATTGTCTTTTTTCAAAAAAGAAAATAAAATCTTCTCCGAGAGCTTTGGCTAAATTAATTAAAAGAAATAATGTTGTTTTTGGTGGTATTATTGGATGGTGGATAGATGTGTCTTCTGTTTATTCTGCCGGTCATCATTTGGTACAGGATGAAAAAGCATGGCGATTAAAGCGACATCTCCAGTATTATATCTATGAAAAAGAAAGTCAAAAATGTATTGGTATTTTTTGTGCATTGATAGATAAAAATGAAGCTTATGTTTTATTTTGGCTAAGTTTAGAGGGGCAGCATAAGGGATATTCTTCTGAGATAACAAAAGAAACGGATAAAGAGCTTTTTTTGACCTTAGGTATTAAAAAGGTCAAGTACGAGTGTTTTTCATTTAATCCATATTTTTCAAAAGTTTCTTCTTTTTTAAAAGCTAATGGTTATACCGTAGTCAAAAATGATACCAAAAGCACTGTGTGGGAGAAAACAAATAACCGCTATTATGAAGAAAATCAGATTATGCCTGCTCCTTTTATAGAACAGAAAAAAAATAACTTATTATTTCAAAAGGTACAGGATATTTTTTCTTTATTTCGCTGTTAAAAATGATAAATCGGTAAATATGGCAAAAGAAAAACCCCGCACAATCGCAACGGGGATTATTCTTTACATGAGGCATTAAATTAATAACCTTCAACGCTGAAACGTTTTCTCTTCATTTTACGAGAACGACGAATGCATTCTGTCGCTTTACGAGCTTTTTTTTCAGATGGTTTTTCGTAATAACGACGTAATTTCATTTCACGAAAACTACCTTCGCGTTGCATCTTTTTTTTCAATACGCGTAAAGCCTGTTCAACGTTATTGTCATGGACGACGATAGTAACTATGGTACTCACCTCACTTTCATTTGTGCGTCATTTTAAATGTTTTTTTTGAAAAAATCAAGACTTTTTTATATTTTTTTGATAAAAAGTTGTGAGAAAAGATATTTTGATTGAATTTTTATAAAAAAAATGCTACTTTCTCTCCATTAAAAAGGAATTAAATTGGTGTGTTATGGCTATAGAAACATTATTTTCAAGAAGTATAGAACAAAAACCGTTAGCGGATAGATTGCGTCCGACTTCGCTGGATGATGTGGTGGGTCAAAATCATTTGCTCTCTGAAAAAGGTCCGTTAAAAAGAATGCTTTCGTCCGGACGGGTATCCTCTTTTATTTTATGGGGGCCACCGGGATGCGGTAAAACAACTATTGCTCGTATTTTGGCTGATGAAGTTAATTTACATTTTGAATCGCTTTCTGCTGTTTTTTCCGGTGTGGCTGATTTAAGAAAGGTTTTTGAAGCAGCATTAAATCGACGTAAAATGGGGAAGGGGACTTTGCTGTTTGTAGATGAAATTCATCGGTTTAACAGAGCACAGCAAGATGCTTTTTTGCCTTATGTAGAGGATGGTACGGTTGTTCTTGTCGGTGCAACAACGGAAAACCCCTCTTTTGAGTTGAATGGAGCGTTATTATCCAGATGTAAAGTTTTTGTTTTAAACAGATTGACGGATGATGCTTTAGAAGAACTGCTTGTTAAAGCTGAAAAAGTTTTTGAAAAACAATTACCGTTAGATGAAGTAGGTAGAAATTATATAAAAGCTGTTGCAGACGGGGATGGTCGTTATTTTTTAAGCTTGGTTGACGCTGTTTATTCTTATGCAGCTGAAGATGAAATTTTGGATAAAGAATCTCTAGAGTTGTTGTTGCAAAAACGATTCCCGAATTATGACAAAAATGCGGAGAATCATTATAATTTGATTTCGGCATTGCATAAATCAATCAGGGGATCTGATCCGGATGCGGCACTTTATTGGTGTGCAAGAATGATTACCGCTGGAGAAGATGTTAAATATTTGCTCAGGCGATTGATGCGAATTGCAAGTGAAGATGTCGGACTTGCAGACCCTTTGGCTTTATTACAGGCACATGCCGCTTGGGATGCCTATGAGCGATTGGGATCTCCGGAGGGTGATTTAGCGGTTGCTTCTCTGGCGGTTTATTTGGCGACTGCTCCCAAATCAACAGGTGTTTATAAGGCGTGGAATGAAGCGAGAAAAACAGCACTTGAAACAGGTACATTGATGCCTCCTAAACATATTTTAAACGCTCCGACAAAATTAATGGCTTCATTAGGGTATAATCAGGGTTATCAATATGATCCTGATTTGGAGGATAGTTTTTCAGGGCAAAATTATTTTCCGGAGGGCATGAAACGACCTTTATTTTATAGGCCGCCAGATCGCGGTTTTGAGCGGGAAATTAACAAGCGTTTAGCCTATTGGAATAATTTAAGAGAAAAAAAACAAAAGAAAAAATAAAAAGTCATTGCATTCGTCAGTTAAATCAGATATACCTGACTTAAGGAGAAAGAAGTGTCAAAGGTTCAGTTTATTACAGTGAAAAAAGAAGATGACGGTATCCGTTTGGACCGTTGGTTTCAGCGTCATTATCCGACTTTAAAAAACGGTCAGTTGCAAAAATTGGTGCGAGGTAAGAATATCAAGGTAAATGGTCTTAAAACAGCAACAGATTTTCGTTTGAGTGTCGGTGATGAAATCAGAGTGCCTCCGTTGGATATGAATAAAGAGATTGATAACTTAGAACCAAAAAAACTTTTAAAAACAGATATTGCTTTTATGCAATCATTGGTTATTTATAAAGATGAAGATGTCATTGTTCTTAATAAACCGGCCGGTATATCCGTTCAAGGCGGTACCAAAACAACAAGGCATATTGATGGTCTTTTAGATGCACTTCGGTTTGATAAAAATGAAAAGCCGCGTTTGGTTCATCGTCTTGATAAAGAAACAAGTGGTGTTTTGGTTTTAGGAAGAACTGCTAATGCCGCAGCTGCTTTAGCAGCGGCTTTTAAATCTAGAACGGCTAAAAAGGTTTATTGGGCAGTTGTGGTTGGAAAACCCAAGCTTTTGTCCGGAAAAATTGATGCTCCCTTAAGTAAAAATGCCAATCAGGACGGACGCGAACAAATGCGTGTTGATTTTGCTGCAGGACAAAGAGCACAAACCCTTTATCGGGTTGTTGATTCTTTAGCCAGAAAGGCATCTTGGGTTGAGTTTTTTCCTTTAACAGGGAGAACGCATCAGCTTCGTGTACACTCTACTGTTTTAAATACGCCAATTGTGGGAGATGTTAAATATGGGGGAGAAAGAGCCTTATCATTAGGATTAGAATATAACGAAAAAATGCATTTGCATGCCAGGGCATTGCAAATTGCACATCCAAATCCTAAAAAAGGCATATTAGAGATTGAGGCTGAGTTGCCACCCCATATGAAAGAAACATTTGATTTTTTAGGTTTTGATACAGAGTTAGCAGTTAATCCGTTTGATTATTTCAAAAAAGGGGAATAAATAATGTTTAGATTTTTGCGATTTCTTTTCATAACAATTGTTTTAGCAGTTGTTTCGCTGTATCTTTTTTTGTTGTTTGTTGATATCAACAGATTTAGAGAACCGATTGAAAAAGAAATTTCATCTGCCTTAAACAGAGAAATTATTGTTGAAAGAATGGGGTTGAAAATGTCGCTTTCTCCGACTTTAAGCATTCGGGGTTTGCGTATTAAAAATCCGACGGGTTTTGATAATAACACATTTGCAAAAATAGATGAAGCTGAGTTTTCATTTGCTATTTTACCTCTTTTAAAAGGCATCTTTCAAGTTGATAAATTAGCTTTAAACGGGATTGATGTTTCGCTGATACAAAAAGACGGTAAAAATAATTGGTCTTTTGAAAATAAATCAGATGCTTCTTTAGCTACAAAATCGCAAAAATTGACAGCAGCTAAAAAAAATAATTTAAATCTTTCCAGATTGAATATGGAGAAAATTTTAGTTCGTAATGCAAAAATTTCGTATGTAAATGCGACAGTAAATGAGGAATTTCTCATTCAAAATTTCACCATTATGAATATGAAAGATATTTTGGTAGAGGTTGTTTATAAACAAAATGTGATTCAATTAACATTGAATATTCCGGATTTTTTAAAATCTATTTCAAGCGGTGAATTTAAAAATATTACTTTAAATATCAAAGGGTTTGATGGGTTTGTTAAAGCTTTTGGAGAGGTAAATAATCTCTATTCTTTAGAGGGGATAAATTTAATTTTTGACGCTTCTTCTTCTAATTTAAATAATCTTATTTCCTTAATTTCAAAAAAAGAAAAAGATTTACCTTTGCTAAATAACGCATTGCAGGTATCGTTTAAAATTATCGGAGACTTAACAAATTTAAAAGTTGAAAAATTTAAGGCCACGTTAAATGAAACGGCTTCTCTCGCGTTGAATGCTGATGTTAAAAATATTTTGAAAGAACCGAGTGTTTCTTTGAACGGTAATTTTTCATTTAATTGTAAAGAATTGATAAAAAAATATGGCTTACAGCCAATATCCGCAGATTTTGATGGGGTATATGATAAACAGGTATTCACGCTTTCAAAATTAAATGTATTGGTAAATAAATCAGATGTACAGATGACGGGTTATGTGGATTTAACAAAAGAAAAACCTTTCGTGAAAGCGGATATTACTTCTGATTATTTTTCAATTGCTGATTTGATGGTGAAAGATAATTTGCCAACGGTAAAAACTGAAAAAGAAAATTCAAATGTACCAGCTAAAGAAGCCCCCCAAACCGATTTATCTGCTTTAAAATCTTTAGATGGAGCGATTAAGATTTCATTTTCTAATTTAAAACTTTTTGAAGCAGATAATACATATCATAAAGGATTTTTACAGGGGGCATTGCAAGATGGTGTTCTTGTGGTTAATCCGTTCCAATTTGATCTGTTATCGGGACAAATTTTTGGTGTTTTACAATTAAATGCAAAAGAAACCATTCCCGTTTTAAGTACCCATATTAAAGGCAATAACTTAATGATTGGAGAGCTTGATATCGTTCAGAAACATTTGAAAGAGGCTCCGTTGTCTATTGATGCCATATTAAGAGCAAGAGGTGCAAACAAAAAAGATATTTTATCTTCATTAACAGGAACACTGCAGGCACAAATACCTTCTGGTGTTATTGTCAATAAATGGTTTAATTCTTTGCCTGGTGTTGTTAAGGATATGCCAAAAAATGTTGCTTTTTCATATACAGGGACAGAAAAATACTCTAATTTAACCTGTGCAGCTATGAAATTAGATGTAAAAAATGGTACGATAATTTCAGATAAAAATATTGCTTTTGAAACACCAACGGCAAATATAACTGTAAGTGGAGATATTGATTTAAGCAAAGAAAACCTTTCTTTATCGGTTTTACCATCCTTTAATCAGGGACAAGATAAATTAAATAAAAAACTATCCTATGCTCAACATGTTAAAATTGAAGGTCCTTTTTCAGATATTAAAATTAAAAGCGATGTACAAGGTGCATTAGAACAGTTAAAGGATGAAAAGTTGACTAAATTGGCTCAAAAATTGACCGGAGAAAAACAATCCAAAGAAGTGTTTGTTTTACCTTCGGGTGGTCTTTGTAAAATGGCTTTGGGTGAGAAAGTTGTAATGACAAAAACTGAAATTGATGAGCAGCCAACTGATAAGACTGATTTAAAAAAGATACCCTCCTTAAAAGAAACTAAAGAGTCTTTAAAAGAAAAAGCTAAAGAAGAAGTTGTAAAATCTTTACTCAATATGATTAAAAAGAAATAAGATGCGAGAAGTTCATTTTTATGTTACAGGACGAGTTCAGGGTGTCGGATATCGGGCATGGTGTGTTAAAACGGCTTTAAAACTTAATCTATCCGGTTGGGTAAGAAATCGTTTTGACGGTAGTGTTGAAGTACAGGCTAAGGGTGAGGAGTTGTTTATCAGTGAATTTTTAAAAGCTTGTCAAAAGGGGCCTGCTTGGGCGCATGTAACTGCTTTAACACCGATAACTATTCCGACTGCTTTTTTACCTTTGATAGAAGAGGGGCGTTTTTCTCAGCAACCAACGGTTTAACATGGAACAATAAAAAAAATCCTCTTTAAAGAGGATTTTTTACAACGAGATACTTTAATTAATCTTCTTTAATTTCGGGAAGAGGGAGTTTTTTCATAATTTTGACACCGGAGAAATATTCACGGATAATGGATGCACCCTGTGCTTCTACAATCAAGACTTTTTTAGCATTTTCAAGATTTTTACGAACATTTGGATTGATATAATCTAAAATAATGGTGTTTGTTGTATTTCTGTATAGCATGGCATGTTCACCACCATCATAGATGATTGTTGGTTTTTCTTCGCTAGTTAAGCGTGCCTTAATGATAAATAGCAAATCACCGGCAGCATTTCTTAAAATGTCATATTTTGTTTCTTGTTCAATAAGCGTTTTTTCCATTTTTTCACCTCGTAAATTTAATTTAGTTCATTATTCCACAAATAAAAAGGAAAATCAATAAAAAAACACTCTTTTTTTTGAAAAATAAGAGTTTTTGTTATTTTTTGTTAAATAATTTATATTTTTTAATAGGTTATCTGATGTTTAAAAGAAGTTTTAGATCTTCAGGCGTTCTGGCATCCCAGCCGGAAGAAAAACCTTTGGGTGTAAAAATAATCGGGGTATAAATTTCTCTGGCAGTAATATGGTGTTTGCGTTTAAATTTTTTAACAAGAGTACGGTTTTCACCAATGCTTAAGTCCTTAACTTCATAGGTTATCAGATTATTTTTTTGTTTTAATTCGTTGAAAAATTGAATAGCAAGACGAGATCTGGGGCACTCGGGTCGTGTAAATATAACCGCACTGGTTGACAAATAAGTATCATCGTCTGAGCAACCGCCTAGGGTAATCAAGCAAATTGTTGTTAATAAACATAAAAAAAGTTTTTTCATAACATCTCCTTGCCGCAAGTATAATTTTTTTTATTTTTTTTGTAAAGCTAAATTATTAAAAAAAGTATAAACTTGACATTTTTTTTGTTTTTATTATAGTAGGCATATGACAAAATTATCTTTAACAAAAAGGTTGTGGCTTTTATTTTCAACATTTTTTTTAATCGCTTTGTTTGTTGTTGGCGGTGGGTTGGCCATGTTACCTGTTATAGAACAAAAATTTGTTAAGAAAAACAAAATATTAACGTCTAATGATATATTAGATATGATTGTTTTGACACAAACGGTGCCGGGGCTAATAGCAGTTAACTCTGCTGTTTTCATTGGAACAAAAGTTGCCGGTTTTTTAGGGGCTTTGATAAGTGTTTTTGCTGTTATTTTGCCTTCTGTTGTAATAATTCTTTTAATCGCTGTTTTTTTTCACTCCCTAGATTCGGATAATCCGATTTTGGTGCATGCCTTTGGATCAGTCAGGGCTTGTATTACGGGTGTTTTTTTTATTACCGCCTATAACCTTATTAAGAAGGTTTTAATTTCGCCGATTATCGGTATAATTGTTTTTGTTCTTTTTATTTTGTTGGTAACTGGAGTAAACCCTGTCGTTGTTTTGTTAAGTTCTGTTCCGATTGGTTTTACATATCATTATTTAGCTATTAGAAAAAAGGTGCCGTCATTACTAACGGGAGATAAGAATGAGTAATTTATTATTGATGGTAACTTTTGCAAAATTCGGATTGTTATGTTTTGGCGGTGGATATATGATTATACCGATGCTGTTACATACGTTTGTGGAAGAAGAAAAAATCTTATCAATGGAAGTTTTTGGTAATCTGATTTCTCTTTCCCAAATAACGCCGGGACCTGTTAGTATAAATTCAGCAACATACGTCGGTTATTTATCAAATGGTATTACTGGGGGTGTTTTTGCTTCTTTTGGTTTGGTTTTGCCGGGGATATTTTTAGCTTTTTTTGCTGTTCGTTTTTTGCAAAAATGGCGCGGAACCGTTATTATTGATTCAATTTTAACGGCCATGCGTATGGCGGCTTTAGCTATGATACTGTATGCGTGTTTGATTTTTATGCAGATGTCTGTTTTTTCTACCCCTGTTCCTTGGAAAGAGTTTTTTAATTTTATTACGTTTAAGCCAAGTGATTTTGGTGGGTTTCATTTAAATATATTAGAAACGGTTATTTGTATTTTATCGTTTTTAGTCATTAGGTTTAGCAAAATATCCATAACGGTATTGTTATTTATTGTAGCGGTTTTAGGCGGTTTTTACGGCTATTTTATTTAAATAAATCAAATACAAATGAAAAGTTCTTGCCAAAAAAGTAATATCGTTGTAAAATATACTATAACAGATATATAGGAGGCTTGTATGCAGATAAATGCCAAAACACAACAGGAAATAGATACAGAGATTGTGGACTTTTCATTTTATTTAATTCAACGAGGAGAAGCTGGACACAAAAGAGGGTGTTATCTAAATGAATATGGTGATTCAAAAGGTATCAGAACTATCGGATATGGAACGGTTACCGAGGCAGGATATAATCATTTAAATTATCGCAATAAAACAGTAACAGAAGAACAAGCCGTCCTTTTAGCTAAAGAAGAGATGCAACATAAACTGTATGAAAAATGCAGAACACAATTTAAAGATTTTGATAAATTGTTGCCATGTTATCAGGCCTTGATTTTAGATGCAACGTATCAAGGGAATTGGGGGCAGTTTGTGGATGAATTGAATGCAGGTGATATGACGCGTGTTTTTGAAATTGTCGGCAATAATCCTAATAAAGAACGGGCTGCTGTTCGTATGCGTGCCGTAGAAATGGGGATTATGACAGAAGCAGCTTTAAAACAAGCTCCTGATGCTAATCCGGAAGATGTTGCCCGATTATTGGCTGATCAAATGATTAAGAAGTACCAGCATTTAAACGGAACGGATACTGAATTAACAAAAGATGAATTGGCGTTACTTTATCGCTCTTGCATGATGGCTTATGGTGTAGAAGTAACACCAGAGCAAATAGAAACTTTTGCTTTGTCGTTTCCACAGGTTATGAGTGGTACACATGGCATCGGTTCCAATACTGAAACACCACAATGGATGGCCAGATCCGATTATCAAATGACTACGTATCAAAGAGGGGATGGATCTATTCTTTATAGAACCAGATCCCGACCAAGAGGGCGTTTGAGTGATAATTATGCTCCAACCACAAGAATGGGTCGTTCTGTCCGGATTCCGTCCGTAAATATACCAGTACCTCGTTATCAACAAATAGGTAATGTCAATTATAATACCAGTTATAGTGCTTATTATCAAAAACCGCGTACGGGCGGTAAAAAGCCGGATATGATTGTTATTCACTCTACGGAAGACAGGCCGGGCGGGGCAGAGCATGGTGTTATCAGTTATTTAGCTTCAGCTAATTCCAGAAGTGTCAGTGCTCATATTGTAATTGGCCGGGATGGAACGCCATACATGCTTGTTCCACCGGAAAAACAAGCCAATCATGCCGGTGTTTCTTACTGGAACGGTGATCACGGTGTTAATGATCGCTCTATCGGTATTGAAGTTGTCAGAGCAACAGATGAAGGATATACGCGTGAACAGGCGGCTACGTTATTAGCTGTTGTTGGTCAACTTTCTAAGGATTACGGTATTACACCGGATAAAGTTTTAGGACATGACGAGGTTGCACCGCATCGTAAAACTGATCCGGGCAAAGATTTTGATCCGATTTGGGATGCAATGGCAAAAGAGGGGTTAGCATTACCGGCATCAGCACATGAAAATATTAAAACTCAATTGGGGGCTAATCACAATGTTCATGCTCAGCATATGGATCCGACGTTGGCTAATGTTACGACAAAAGAATGTGCTTATTTGGTACCGGCAAAAGGGGCTAGGGGTGAGGCTCCAGCTGCATTGCCGAGTGATTTAGCCCAATTAGAAGAAGAGGGATGGAGTGTTAAGCCATTAGAGATTGATTTGAAGAAAAAAGAAGAAGCTGAGCGACGGTTAGCTCAGGAAAAAGCTGCACAAGAGAAGGCTGAAGCTGCTCAAAAGCAATCTCAGGAAGCTCAAAAAGGCAGCAAAGATACTTCAACACTTGAAGTGGTGGGTGAACGTGTTTCAGTTCCTGAAACGGTTTTAGCAGATTCTGCAGAAAAAGAAGTTAAAGATCCTTCACCTTCTACAGAGAAAAAGAAGTCTAAACCAAAGAAGAAGAAAGCTTCTAAGAAATCCATAGGTAAAAATAAGACTGATTCTTCAAAATCCTCTAAAGCGACAGAAGATAAAAAGACGGAAACAGATGTAGATAAAAAGGAAAAGTCCGCTCAAGAAGAAGAGATAAAAACATCTTTATCGCCCGAAAAAGAGCAGAAAACGCCTTTAGATGGAAAAGGGGAAAAGATTACGATTAAAAAAGTGGAAAAAGCGGTTACCCCTAAGGAGAAGGAAGCGTCAAAATAATCTCATAAAAAAGCTCTTTAAAAGAGCTTTTTTTATGTTTGTTTAAAACACTATATTAAATAAGTTAAAAATAAGACCACTGATAAAGGCTGTAAGAAAGATAACACCCAAAATTTTAAAATTTTGTTTGTGTGGGCGATTAACTTTAAATAGCACAATTAAACCGACACCGGCATTTGCAAGAACCGCACTTAAAAAAGTTCCGCTTGGAATTTGTTGTTCGGCAAAAAGTTGGGCAGATATAACGGATGTGGCACAAGAGGGTATTAGCCCGAATAATGTTCCAAAAAATGCCCCAATACCGGCGTGATTAAATAAATGTGTTTTTAGCTGTTCCGGATGGATGAATAAAAAGAGGGTATTTAAAACAATATTAATAGCCAAAATAAATACAAAAATTTGCAATGTGTGATTACAGGCTGAAAGGATTATGTTTTTTTTGTGGCAGTTACAACCGGCTTCTTGGCACAAGTGATGCATTTGAAAGGTAGTTATTTGCCCTTTATTTTTCTTTTTTAAAATTAAATCTAAAATAATACCGGCCATAAGAGCAATGAGTGTTTTATAGCAGATGATGGCAATAATTGTTTTTGTAGGTACACTGTTTGAAATTAAAACGGGAAGCATTTCATCTGAAGTTGCGAGAAAAAGGGTAATCAAAGTACCGCGAGTAATAACGCGGGCGGCATATAGGTTTGTCCCGGCAACACTTAGTCCGCATTGCGGCAAGATACCGCTAAAAGCTGCTAAAAAAGGGGCTAATAAAGATTTTGTTTTGGAAAAAAACAAGCTGATATGCTCGGTTCTTTTTTCCATAAATTCTAAAAATAGATAGGTAATAAATAAATACGGTAAAAGAAAGAGACTATCCTCAACCGAATGGGTAAAAACTTCAAAAACAAAATGGCACTGATGCATATTTTATCCTTTATTTTTTTGAGGCTATTTTATGCATTTGTTCTAAAAAGTCAAGAACTCTTGTATCTAAAATAATATCTTTAGACATAATTTTTTTGGTAATGTGCATATCTTTAAAGTGTCTTGTTCGGCTCAGAGCAACATACATTTGTCCGTGTGCAAATGCACCTTTATCAGTATCAATAATGACCTTGTCCAATGTTTTCCCTTGTGCCTTATGAATGGTGAGAGCGTAGCCTAGTTGTATGGGAAACTGCTCAAAAGAACCTGTTTCTTTTTCGGTAACGGTATCTGTTTTTGCATCATAATCATAGCTGAAACTCTGCCAGATTTCTTTATTAACTGTGATAATTTTATTATCTTTTAAGAGTTTTATTTTTAGATATTCTTTTTTAAGATCAACAATTTCACCCATAGAACCGTTAATATAATAAGGTGGGTTATTTTTGTTGAAAATAACAAGAGCTCCCTTTTTTAAAGTGAGAATTTTAGGTGCCGGCGTATCTGTTGCTTTTTCAAAAGAGCCTTTTGCTTTTGCTTCATAAGTTTCTGCAACTGAGGCAATCTTTTCTAAACGAATTTGGTTGATTTTATCAGCAATCAGACGATAGGGGGTAATAGTAATTGCCGTATTTAAGTCCTCTGTCTTTTTAAAATGGGCTTGATTAAATAATGTTAAGGCTTCTGAGATATTTTTTTTCTCGCGAATATGAGATAATTCTTTTAATAGCAAATCATCGCTTTGCCGATAGACTTTTTTAAATTCTGCAAAACAAAAATTGCCACCTTTAAAAGCCATTGAATCAAAGAAGAAGGCATTCTCCCAACCGTAACGTTTTTTAAAAATTTGGGCAGTTGATTGTTTAATAACAGGGGGTAATTGGCATAAGTCGCCGACAAAAACCATTTGAACACCGCCAAATGCCTCAAAATTACCGCGTGCTTTTTGCAAAAGATAATCCATTGCATCAATAATATCAGGCCGAACCATAGATATTTCATCAACAACAATCATATCTGTTTTTTTTAGGATATTTATTGTCTTTTTTTTAAGTTCTAATTGCTCTTTGATGATAAAATCACTGAGTGGCAGTTGAAATAAGGAGTGTATAGTTACCCCCTTGACATGCAAAGCGGCGATGGCGGTTGGACAAAGGATTCTGATTTTTTTAGCTGAATGTTCAAAAAGATACTTAATAAATGTAGATTTGCCGGTGCCGGCTTGACCTTGTATCAGATAATTATTTTTTGTCTCTTCCAACTGGAAAAAAAGAGTGTGTTGTTCTTTACTGAGAGAAAGGACGGGTAATTCTGTATTGCTGAATGATAATTTGTTCATATATTTATTGTATCTTTTTTTTACGATAGGGTCAATAAAATAAAAAAATGAATTTAAAATGAACTTTTTTTGTGCTATATCGTTTTTATAGATGTGGAGGTTCTGAAAATGGATATTTCAAATTTAATAAAAGAGGCAAAACCGCTTTATTTTAAAAGGAAAAGGCGACGTAGAATGATAAAAGGTGTGGTAACAGGATTAACGGCTTGTTTATTTTTGGGTGTCTTTATGATGCCAAAAATGCAACCAGCCTCTTTTCAACAGACAAATGAGTTTTATGCTTTTTTGTATGATGATGACCTGTATAACCAAAAAATGCAACTTTTGACGCAGATAGATACCTATTTGCCGATGGATGAGTATGAAGAAATAGCGGTGCTTTTATGAACAATAAATTTCAACAAGCCCATCCCCAAATTAGGAGTATAATCAAAAGGATAACCGGTTCTTATAATGAGGATATTGAACAGGAAGTCTATGTAAAAGCTCTTGAGAATAAGGAAAAATACCAAGAGGAGGGTAAATTTTTGGCATGGATACGTGTTATTGCACAAAATGTAGCTAAAGATTATTTTAAAAGCACGCATTTTAAGCTTATGAACAAAAAAACAGCCATAGAGGATGAAACTCTTTTAGATACCAAAACATTGTCGGCTTTGGAGATTGAAATACAAAAAGAAAGGCAAAAAAATATTTTAAAAGCGGTTGATTCATTGCCTAAAAAAATGCGAGAGGTTATTTATCTGTATGAGTTTGAAGAGTTGAGTTATGATGATATTGCCAAAAAATTGAGTATATCTGTCGGAACGGTAAAATCAAGGCTTTTTAATGCCAGAGAAATTTTAAGTCAAAAACTATCTTATATGAAAGGAGAATAATATGAAAAAATATCTTTTATTAACACTTGCGGGAACGGTATTAGTGATGAGTTCTGCTTTTGCAAATGAAGTACCGATGGCTTCTAATATAGAGGGGACAACAGTGGAACAATCACTTGAAAAAAAACATAAAAGACCCTCTAAAGAAGAAATGCGTGCTCATTTTGCCAAGCGTTTAAATTTAACTGAAGAACAGCAAAAACAAGCTGATCAAATTCATGAAAAGAGCAGGGCTAAAATGCAAGAAATTAAAAAACAGATGCAAGATTTGAGAAAACAGGCTGATACCATCAGAGAGGGTAATAAAAAAGAATTTGAATCCATCTTAACCGAGGAGCAAAAAAAGACATTAGAAACAATGAAAAAAGAGCATAAAGGGCCTAAAAAACATCGGCAGGTTCCAATGCTGAAAAAGGCTCCATTATCAATACCGGCACACTAAATGACAAAAGAGGGATAAAAAAATCCCTCTTTTTTACAAAAAAAGTTGCGTCTTTTTTTAAAAAGAATTAGTATACTTTCAACAATCAAAAGGCGGGACGGCCTGAAAGGAGACATTTTATGCTGAAAGTATTAAAAAAAACTTACAGACGCCAACAAAATAAACGCAAAAGAGTTAAAATTTTTGATAGAGGAAATTGTTTTTTATCCGAGAGCGAGGATAAACAACGGCGAAAACGGTTAAGTTTTTTTATACTGGGTATAGCTGTTATATTGTTAATGGTGCCGAGTTTCTTTTTCTTAAAGCATAAAATTAAAACAAGTATGTTCCCGACAACAGAGCAAGAGGTGCAATTTAATCAAAAAACAATGACATTATCATTGATTATTTATCGTCATTATATCGGGTATGATGAGCATTGCACAAAGATGGGTGTTCCGTTAAATAATTATCCGGCTGTTTTTATAAGTTCTTTTCAGCCGGAAGCTGATTTTATCAAAAATTATTTTCAAGACAAAACCGAATCGGATTTATCTAAGGATTTTTCAAGGTTAAAGTATAAATTTTCTAGAGTATTGGATAAAAGTATTTCCAGTGATTTTGTGAAAATGCAACAAATTTTTATCAGCGAGTTTTCTCTACCGCAAGAAAAAATATCCGCAAAAGACGTTTGTCATTTATTGGAGGAAAGAGCTACCGATATTCTTAAAAAATCAATTCATCCGGATTTTCAGCGGATAAAATCACTTAGTCAAGAGTTATTGACAGAAAAATAAAAAATTTCTCCGAAAAAATGCCCCGTCATTTTGAATTTAGTTATAAATACCCTAAAGGGTCCCTTTGAAACTTGTAACTGCTCGCTTAAAGCTAGCCTGCTATCGTGTCAGGAATCCTCTACGCCCCTCAGATGCCTTAAAAGATGCTGAGTGTCCTCAGCATGACACTGTTTTCTCGCGTCATCCCTACGCTCCAGCAATAAAAATGCGAATCGTTTTTTTTATTTTAAAAATCATTTGAAATCAGTTAATTATTTAAAAAAAACGAATCGGGGGAGTAAATGGTGGTTTTGCAAGCGATATCACGGATAACCTCTCACTCAGACTTGAGTATGCAGGTTCATACCGTAAAGAGTATATTGATCACTCGGGTATGCTTCGCCTTGACTACAAATTTAAAAAAAAAGCGGTGAAAAGGCACATCCTAGCCCTCTGCCACAGTGTTTGTGTACGCGTTTGTACACGACACCCAGTGCCAGAGGGCTAGTCTTTACCTTTTGACCGCTTTTTTAGCTAACTATTGCCATCTGGTTGCTTAAAACTGTGTCTGTACCTTAAAAAACGTACACGACTGTGCCAGAGGGTTAGTCTTTGTTTTAATTAAAATATTTTTTGGATACAAAAAGAACAGGCATCTAAAAAAATGCCTGTTCCTTAGTAAAGAGCCAATTAAATTTGTTTAATTTCAGCTTCTTTTGCTTTAAGTGCATCATCTAATGCCTTGATACCCTCATCTGTTAATTTTTGAATTTCCGTTTCATAACGTTTTTGTTCATCTTCTGTAATTTCATTATCGTTTTTAAGCTTTTTAATACCATCTAAAGCATCACGACGCAAGTTGCGAACTGAAACACGAGCTGTTTCTGTGTATTTGCCGGCAATTTTAATCAATTCAATCCGACGTTCTTCAGACAATGGAGGGATAGGAATGCGAATCACAATGCCGTCATTCATCGGGTTTAAACCGAGACCTGCTTCTACAATGGCTTTTTCTACTTTTTTAATCATAGACTTGTCCCAAACGGAAACGGAGAGCATTCTGGCATCGGCGACGGCAACATTAGCAACTTGATTGAGCGGAACAATGGCTCCATACGATTCAACCATAACACCATCTAAAAGAGCCGTTGTTGCACGGCCTGTTCTAAGACCTGAAAAATCTTTTTTTAAAGCTTCTTGAGTTTTTGCAAGGCGAGCTTGCATATCTGATTTTATTTCTGAATAAGACATAAATTATCCTTTTGTTAAATTAAACCGAGTAAGTTAATTCTACTTATTTTTATAAAAAAAGCAACAGCTTTTTATATCAAAAAAGCTGTTGCCTTAAAAAGCTCTTTTTTTATTAAAAAACAAAAGAGTATAAATGCATTGTCCAAATAAACGTAAAGAGCAAGACTAACCCGATGCAAAGAAGAGAGTTTTTTGTCTGTGTTTTTGAAGTTGTTTTTGCTTTCATTTTATACCTCCTATCGGCTATGTTGCTTGCTTTTTTGTAATTCGTTTTTAATTTCTTTTTTAAGTGTTGGATTAACAGGTGATTTTTTTGTTTGTTCAGCGGGTTTGTTGCCGATAATCATACCTAATCCTAATGCGGTAACAATACCGGTAATTAATATCTTTGCTGTTACGGATGAAACATATTTTGGATCATTTCTTTTCATTTAAATCTCCTGTTTATTTTTTGTATTTTTTACTATTATATAATGGATTTATAATTTTGTCAACATATTTTTAAAACTATTTTTTATAACAAAAAACGCCCAAGAAAACTTGGGCGTTTTGTTTGGATATAATTCTAAAGATAAAAGAGTTATAATCTCTTTGAAAGCAAATCATCACTCATGATTTGCATAATGGCAAACAAGTCTGGACTTTTGGTGCGACCTGTTACCAAAATACGTAAAGCATTGGCAACGTCAATGATGCTACCTTTAAATGAATCGGGAGCTTCTTTATATGATTTTGTATCCGGAGCGAATCCGTTTAATACGGCAACCTCTTGTACTTTTTTGAACCAAGTGTCTTTGTCATCTGTTTTGGAATAAATGTTTTTAAAGTCAGTGCCGATTTTTTTGAGAAGTTCTTCTGAAAGAGGCGTTTCTTCTTTTAAAGAGGTAAAATCAGGAGCTTTCCAATCTTCAAAGAAATAGGCGATATCTGCTTCTACATCTTCCCATTTAATGAGGTCTTTGCGAGATTTTTTGCCGATATTTCTTTCAATATTTAAAATGGCTGTAATGTAATCTTTTTGATTAACCAATTTTTGTGCAAAATCAGGTGAGTAATCTTTAGCCCAATTTAAAACAGCGGTATAAACCTCTTCGGCACTCATGCGGGCAACAACCTCTTTTGAAATACTGTGTAGTTTTTGAAAATCAAATAAGGCACCGGCTGTATTTGAAATTTTGTTAAAACTCATAGGATATTCAAAGGCGTTTTTATCCGGATTTTTGTTACGCCAATCTTCAAAAGAAGCGTTGATGAGATTTAATAAATATTCAACTAAAGTTGTCTCAGGGTATCCTTTTTCCCAGAAATAGACAATGTTTGCCTCTGGATCGTGGCGTTTAGAGAGTTTGCGTTTATTGCCGTTATCCAGTTTTTGCAAGGTGGCGTAATGGCCGTATTTGGGAGCTTTCCACCCCAAAGCAACAAACAGTTGGATATGAAGCGGTACGGAAGAGACCCATTCATCTCCTCTAATGACATGGGTAGTTCCCATTAAATGATCATCTATTGCATGGGCAAAGTGATATGTTGGTAGACCATCACCTTTTAAAATGACAACATCTAAATCATTTTCAGGCATATTGATATCGCCTTTTAACAAGTCTTTGATAACCATGCGTTTTTCGTTATTGCCTGTAGATTTGAAACGTAAAACCCATGGTGTTCCGGCTTCTAATTTGGCTAAAATCTCATCATCCGATAGAGTTCTACATTTGGCAAATCTGCTGTAATATCCGGGTCGTTGTGATTGTTTTTCTTGAATTTTACGCATTAAATCCAAATCTTCTGCCGCACAAAAACAAGGATAGGCTAAACCTTCTTCTAATAACTTTTTGGCATAAGCTTGATAAATTTCTTTTCTTTCGCTTTGTGTATAAGGGCCGTAAGGTCCATAGCTGTTACCGTCTTTATCAACACCTTCGTCTGCAAAAATACCATATCTTGATAGTGAGGCGGAGATAACTTCAGTTGCACCATCTACTTTTCTTTTTTGATCAGTATCTTCAATACGTAAATAAAATACGCCCCCACTTTGATGGGCAACACGTTCGCTCATTAAAGCAGCATAAATACCTCCGACGTGCATAAAACCTGTGGGGCTGGGTGCAACTCTTGTAACTTTTTGTCCGGCCTCTAGGTTGCGTGCTGGGTATTTTGCCTCAATATCGGCAATGCTGGGTAATGGTGTCGGAAAAAGTAAATCAACAATTTTTGGTGTCATGATAAAATCCTTTTTTGTAATTAAAATTTAGGCCGATTTTACACTTAATCTTTGCTCTTGTCAAATATAATCATGGGTTTTAATCTTGATTTTAATGAGTAAACTGGAGTATAGTAAAGAAGAATTAAAAAAATATGCGTATATTTTAAACTATTTCTTATTTTTAGTGTGATAGGTTGTGGGATTGTTTCTTTTGGATTTAAGAAAGAGATACAAGAACCAAAAACCATTCACGTTTATATGGATTCGGCTTCTACACCGGCACTGTTGCAAATGGTTGATTTTATTCGTCAACCTGAAGAGGATTTTAAAATCGTTATTTGGGATAGATATCATTCTTATATCAAGTATAAAGAAAAATATAAAAATACAGTATTTTTGGATTTGCAAGAGGTGGATGAACAAAAGAACGATTTGGCATTAAAAAAATATCCTCAAAATCCAATTCCTCTTTTAATCTATTTAGATGAAATATTGGAGAAAGAACTAAATGCAAAAATTGTCATCCATTTTAATGGGCATCATGATAGGTTATATCGGGCTTTATTAAACACATCGCATATTTCTGAAAAAGTAAGTGATGTGCATGTTTATGAAGATGCTTCAGCACATATTTTTAGAGAAAGAGGTAAAGATTATATTTTTCAGGATAATATAAAAAAATATTTTTATTATTGGGGTGATGTTGATAAACTTTGTACAGGATCAGATGCTTTAAAGGGGTGTCCGTTTGTTCAAGAAATATTAAAAAAACGCATCCGGTTAATATAGATTTTGAAAAAATAGCCAATCAATTATCTTTAGAAGAAAAAGAAAAGATTTTTGATTTGGCTGGGTTTGATTATCAAAAAACAAAGAAACTTTTTACAGAGAATAAAACGGGGGTTTATATTTTGGGTGTTGATGTGTTAAATCCGGATGCGGGTGCTCAATTAGCGGCACTTAAGTTTGTTTGCGATAGAACAAAAGCAGAATCTGCGGGAGGGGGTGGTTGTATAAACATCATCCCAATGGTAGATGGAAAGCAACACCGGAGGTGTTAAATTATTTGTGTCCAGGTATAAAACCTTTAGATTCGCATATTCCATATGAGCTTTTACTGATAAGTGGGTTAAGGCCAAATAAGGTGGCAGGTTTTTCGTCGTCTTTATTTTTTAATGAAAAAAGAGAAAATATAGTGGCCTATTTGCCAAGAGAAAATAATGTGTATCTGGCAATGTTAAAAAAAGCAGGTCGTGTTGATAATGATAATCTTTTTGATAAAACAAAACAGGCAGATTTATTAGAAAAAAGTGGTATTTTTGAATTTGTTTTGAATGGTAAAACTAAACTTTCTGTATGGGGTTATCAAGTGGGGGATAAAAAGATTTGTAATCTTTTTTCTTCTCTTTGTTATGAGGCATCCGTAGGTGTTGATGGTGTATTTGAAATGATGGTTTTGGAGCGGAAAAGATATTTTAAAAAGCAAAAAGCATATCGGTGGATTGAAGTTGAAAATGGCGGGGATATGCCTTAAAAAACGAAAATTCTCCTTGCATTTTAAAAAAAAATTGGTTAATATGAGCCTATGTCAGATTTATTTAATGCAACACCACAAAAAAATGAGTATTCCGCCAGAGATATTGAAGTTCTGGAGGGGTTGGAGCCGGTTCGTAAAAGACCGGGAATGTATATCGGCGGTATTGATGAACGTGCTTACCATCATTTGGTGGCCGAAATTATTGATAACGCTATGGATGAGGCGGTTGCGGGTTACGCTACCAATATTGAGGTTAATTTAACCGCTGACGGATATGTAACGGTTAAAGATAACGGTCGTGGTATTCCTGTTGATCCGCATCCTAAATATCCGGATAAATCCGCATTGGAGGTTATTACAACAACCCTACACTCGGGCGGTAAGTTTGGCGGTGGTGCTTATGGAGTTTCAGGTGGTTTGCATGGGGTTGGTTTATCCGCTGTTAATGCTCTTTCTTCCCATATGATAATAGAAGTTGCCAGAGAAAAGAAACTCTATCGTCAAGAATATAAACAAGGTAAACCGATAACGGAATTGGTTTGTGTCGGACCTGTTAGCAATAGACGCGGAACGAGTGTTAGTTTTATTCCGGATACGGAAATTTTTGGTGAAACAACAAAGTTTAAACCATCTACCCTTTTTAGAATGAGTAGAACAAAGGCTTTTTTGTTTAGAGGGGTTGAAATTCGTTGGTCATGCGATTCCGATTTGATTGCGGGGGACGACAAAACACCGACAGAACAGATTTTAAAATTTCCTAATGGAGTGGCGGATTTTTTGGATTATTTGATTAAAGACAGGTCAACCGTTACACCCAAGCCTTTTTCAGGTAGAGTAGAGCTTCCGGATAACGAGGGGGCAGTTGAGTGGGCAATTTGTTGGCCGGATGATTACAAAGACGGATTTTCTTATTCTTATTGTAATACGGTTGTAACGCCGTTAGGCGGTACGCATGAAACAGGATTGCGAGCCGGATTAACAAAATCATTGCGAGCTTATGCTGAAATGTCGGGGAATAAGAGAGCTGCTGATATAACGGCTGATGATATTTTAAATACAGCCGGTGTTATGCTGTCTGTCTTTATCAAAGATCCGCAATTTCAAGGTCAGACGAAAGAAAAATTGGTTACATCAAGTGCTGCTCGTTTAGTTGAAAATGCTATAAAAGATCCGTTTGATCATTGGTTAACTAGAGATATTAAATCGGCAAATGCCTTATTAGATTACATTGTTGAAAGAGCAGAAGAGAGAAAACGCAAGAAAAAAACATTGGAAACAGCTCGTGCAACTGCGACAAAAAAATTACGTTTGCCGGGTAAGTTGGCTGATTGCTCACACAATAAAACAACGGGAACGGAGTTGTTTTTGGTTGAGGGTGATTCGGCCGGTGGTTCTGCAAAACAGGCAAGAAATAGAGAAACACAAGCTATTTTGCCTTTGAGAGGTAAAATTCTAAATGTTATTAGTGCATCGCAAGATAAGATTTTGGCTAATGAAGAAATCAAAGATATGACAGAAGCTCTTGGTTGTGGCCGTCGGGATAAATATAATGAAGATGCCCTTCGTTATGAAAAAGTAATTATTATGACGGATGCGGATGTGGATGGTGCTCATATTGCTTCGTTGTTAATGTCTTTTTTCTATCAAGAAATGCCGAAATTGATAGAAAATGGACATCTGTTTATTGCTTTACCGCCTCTTTATCGTTTGACACAGGGCGGAAAGTCAATATATGCAGCAGATGATGCACAAAAAGAACATATCTTAAAAACAGAATTTAAAAATTCTAAAAATGTAGATATCTCTCGTTTTAAAGGTTTGGGAGAAATGCCACCTCATCAACTTAAAGAAACGACGATGGATCCTAAAAAACGGACATTGCTTAGAGTCGTTGTGCCTCATAAAGCGACGGAGGAAGAAGCTGAAGAAGCTCTTTACACAAAAAATATTGTATCACGGTTAATGGGAACAAAACCGGAGTATCGTTTTCAATTTATTCAAGAGCATGCTCGTTTTGTTGAAAATTTAGATATTTAAGTGGGGGTTAAATGAATTTTATTATCACTCTTTCCGGTATGTTGGGTAGTGGAAAATCAACAATCGGAAAAATGCTTGCTGCCCATTTAGGGTATCAATTTTATTCAACGGGTAAAGTGCAACGTCAAATTGCTAAGGAACGCGGGATAACAACGCTTGAACTTAATCAGTTGTCCATGACAGATAAAAGTATTGACAAGCAAATTGATGGTGTTTTTAAAACTTTGGCACAAAAAGAGGATGATTTTGTTGTAGATTCAAGGTTAGCATTCTTTTTTATACCTTCTTCTTTTAAGGTAAAATTAAATATAGACACTAAAGTTGCAGCTGAGCGGATTTTTAATGATAAAACACGAACAGAAGAAAGACGCTATCAAACCGTTTTAGAAGCAGAAGAGGATTTAAAGATGCGTCGGTCTTTAGAGGTGGAACGGTTTAAAAAAATATATCGGGTAGATATAGATAATGAAGCCAATTTTGATTTAATTGTAGATACAACCGATAAAACTCCGGAAGAGATTTGTGAAAAAATTTTAAAATATTTTTATAAATTTCAAAGGCGTTGTTATAATGAAAAATAAAATATTAAAAATAAAAATTTTTATTATCGTCTGTTTTTTGTTTGCTTGCTATTATACAAGAGAACACATTGTTCATATTTATTTTGATAAGGCTTCTAATCCGACTTTGATACAAATGGTTGATTTTGTCAAAAGAAAGGATACAGATATTAAAATTGTACATTGGGAACGGATTAATGCTCACATAAAAAATAAACAAGATTATAAAAATGTTTTTTTTACTAAAAATGAACATTCTATTTCTTCCATTGTAAAGGCTTTAAAATTACATTTGTTTAATGTGAAAGTTGTTATCCATTTAAATATGCATCAAGATTATTTTTTGAATAGATTTGTAGAAGATCATGGCAAACGTATTATAAAAGAAATTCATCTTTACGAAGATTCTCCCGGTTATTTTTGGGAAACCTCACGAGTAGATTATCTTTTAGATAGTTTTTGGAATATTAAAAAAATTATACATTTGTGGGGTGCTTCAGAGAAATTGTGTGAAACTCCAAATTCATTGGCCCGTTGCAATAAGGTAAAAGAAATAATGAAAAGGGTAACTGTTGAACCGGTTGATTTTTATGAGATGGAAAAGCGGTTGTCATTGGACGAAAAAAAGAAAATTTTCAATTTAGTAGGTTATGATTATGACGACTTATCTAAATTATTTTTAAATAAAAAAACGGTAGTATATACTTTGGGATGTAATGTCTATAAATCATACAAGGCTACGCAAATTGTAGTATTAAAAAGATTGTGTCAAAACTCTGTGTATAAAAATTATAATTGGTTTTATAAAAATCATCCGACTGGATATTGTAGAGTACCGGACAGAACTTTAAAAGCTCTGTGCCCGAATATAAAAGCATTAGATGCACATGTACCTTTTGAAGTACTTATTTTAGGTGGTCTTGCACCGACAAAAATAGCCGGAAGTGGTTCTGGTATCTTTTTCTCTTTTAAAAAAGATGATGTTTTGGCATATGTAGCTAGAGAAAACAAAGACCCTTACCTTTCTAAATTAAAAAAAGTTGGTATTCTGACTGATAAAGAGGTTTATACTATTTCTGATGCAGAAAAAATGTTTGAAGAATTGAATATATTTTCTATAAAAGAAATTGAAGGGTATCAAAGATATTTACTTCAAACAGATGAAAAGACAGTTTTAGATATGTTTGGCTCAGAAACAGGTGAGATTATAGAGGCAACTTTAACACAAAAGATAATTAAATTTAAAACAAGAATTGTTACGATTGTACCTGAAGATGACTATCGTTGGAATATAATATCTGAAGAAAAGATATAAAAAAAACACCCCAAAAGGGGTGTTTAAATGGTGGATGTGGCAAGACTCGAACTTGCGACCCTTACGATGTCAACGTAATACTCTAACCACCTGAGCTACACATCCATCTAAGATAAGGATACTTATACATATTTTATTTTAAAAAAGCAAGTGTTTTTTTTGTTTTTTTATATTTTTTTTATTTCTTATTATTTTTATTTGTTTTTTTATTCATAAACAGTTAAAACAACTCCAACAATAATAAAGAAAAAACAAAATAATTTTTTGACTATTTCCTCTTTACTCAAATTTTCTTTAAAGCTACTACCAAAAATTTTATATAATACAAAACAAAATGCTTTAAATTTACCAATAGAAATTGGTTTAGCAGATAAATATGATATAAGATTATATGAATTAGTTAGTTTACAAGGTGAACTTAACGATTTTTATGATACAGAAATTGAATATTCAAAATACGAAAAAGCAATGTCAAAATATATGACAAAAGAATGTATGGATAATATCTTTTCAGAATATACAAGAAATTTAAATGATACACTATATATATCAGCAACAAGTGGCGCTGATTGGTATTATGAAATTAAAAATTTTGATTTAGAATCTAATTCAGGTAACGAATTTAATTACAAAGGACAAATAATAGTTTACACATTAGATCACGAAGAATTACGAGAGTTTGAAACAGTACCTAAAGATATAGAAATAAAGATTGTAAAAGAAAATGATAAATTTTTAATTGATGATGTAGTAATTCATTATATAAATAATAGTGAAAATACAAATATA
>CALCTR010000065.1 GCA_937906925.1 uncultured Alphaproteobacteria bacterium | reverse complement strand
CCAAAGGAGCTGATTTACTCTTAGATACCACATAAAACACGATTTAAACATACTGACGGTGGAACACTTATACATCACAACACTAACAAAAGGAGTTTTTTTATGCCATTTACAAACACCGGCGTTTTTGAACGCCTCCACAACTGGGAAGAAGACCGCATCAACGGTATTGAAATTGTAACCGATCACCATGATGCGGAAGATGACAACTTTGCCAGTGGTTTGTCGCAAACAATGCTTCGCGACGGACGCACGCCTATGTCGGGTCAGCTCAACATGGGCGGGTTTAAAATCACCAACATCGCACCAGGGGTTAACGCCTCAGATGCGGTTACAAAATCACAATTAGACGCGATTGACCAAAGCTTTGTCCCATTAAGAGGGGATGCCGTCATATCGGATGTAAAAGAGTTTTTAATCTCTCCGCTTGTGCCAACGGTTGACGCCTCAGATAACAGCAATATTGTCGCCTCTACACGCTTTACCCATCAAGCTGTTGACCTTGCTTTTGAAGCTAAAAAAAGCTGGTTAACCGGCCTTGCCTTTCCCACGTATCAAACCGTGGCACAAATCTCTTCCGGCTATGTAACCCCTAATGACGGCTTTGTTATTTTTAACTTACCGCCTCGCATGGTCGGTTCTATAGAAATCGGAGCCATTAAAAAATCATTTGCCTACAACTACAACAACACGCAACCCTCACTGGCTGTTTTTCCGATAGCTAAAGGCGTTACGATTAAATTTTCAGGTTGTACGGCTGAATTTACATCTATTTAAAAGGAGGACTTATGAGTTGCACCATTACACCCACAAAAATCACACTCACAAAGGGCGATACCCTTGCTCTACCTGTGGATTTTCATCAACCGATTATCAATGCGGATATTGCCATTTATGTTCATCAAAAGGATAAAATCGCCCCTGTGATTGAAAAACACATCACCACGCATACCAATGCGTTAGAGGGCAAAAGCTTGTTGCTCATAGAAAAAGAGCTGACCGAAACACTCCTTGCAGGCACTTATCCCCTCTCTATGGCCATCACGTTTCAAAACGGCGTGCGTCATTCTTTTTATCCGCCACATCCCGAGCAAAAAGCTTATTTAGAAATTACCAATCCCGTTTCAAAGGAGATTTAACATGCAAGAAACAATGCATCCCAACCATACGCTTCATGTTACCATCGGTGCCAGACCTATGGATTTAAAAGTAGAAGGGGTCTTTATCCGCAACACGATTGAAGAGATTGACGCCTACATCAACACCACCGGACGCAAAGCATTAGAAGAAATTACACAAGAACAAGGGGTCTCTTTGCAAGAAAAGATCCAAGCCTTTAACGACAATGCCTATCAACAAACCTTGTTGTTTAACCAAAACGCTCAAGAGCAAAAATCCTATATCATAGAGGATGTAGAGGCTTATGCCAGTGGCGATTTAGAGGCATGTCCCACCGGTTCAGCCAAATACTGGTCTGAGCAGGCTAAAATCAATTATGAAGAAGCCTTAATCCTTGTCAATCAAATCAACAATGAGGAGGTTTAAATGACCACAAAGCTCATCCATAAACTGAGTTATCTTAAAACATCTACCGATATGATTAAATCCGCGTTACAAGAAAAAGGAGCCATCATTGACGAGAACACAACACTTCGGCAACTGCCCCAACTGATTAACGAACTTCATCCCCAAGAGGCAAAAGAATTTGTTCTAAAAGCACATGAAGCTAAAGAAAATGAAAAAGTCTTTATCCAAAAAACATTTGATAAAGCAGGCACCCACCCCCATTTAATGGGCAGTATGAAAGGCTATCACATCTATTCTGAGGGGTCTATCGGCTTTAAACGCGGGGATGTGTTAATTACCACGCATTTAGATACGCCGGGCACAGACGTTCGCTGGAACAGCTACGTTTTTAACAAAGAGGATAAAACCTTAACCCCGCAAATGCGCACCACTGAAAATGCCATTTGCGGTAACTTTTTATCTCATCCTGATAATGAGGATTTATTAACCACCTACTCCTTTAACACAAGCCTGCCTTATTATCCTAAAAATAGCATCAGCTATCCGACCTCTGATTCTAACGCCTACACTTCTTTTAGCATAGAGCATTTAATTTGGACACCGTCCGGCCTTTATTTAGCACAGGTCGGTGTGGATAACAAAAATGAAGCGGATCTCATGCGTCTTGTTTATGATAGCACAACCAACACCTATAGCTACACGCATTTATACCGATTGATGTTTACCACTACCAACACGTATCATATCGCCCCCGGCGGTATCGGAGCCGGCCACAGTTTTGGGGCTCAAGGCAGATACATTTATTATCTAAACGAATCGGATGATACGATTAAACGCTTAGATATCAACACCTTATCCTTGCCTGTAAGCGGAGCTTCTTTATTGATGTTTGGCAACAACTACCTGATTTTGCGTCAGGATGAAACACCCGCTCAAGAGGGCGAAAGCGTTGTTTCACATCTCTACTTTATCAAGGCCGAACCGCTTGATGCCTCACCAGATAGTGCCTCAGAGCCGTTTTTTAAAAATCCCTCAGCCTTTAGCTATCAGCTCATTCATACGCAATTGGGGCAAAATGTCCCGCAACGCCCTCTCACCATTCATCCGGACGGCTTTTGCTCGCCTCTTGTTTCGCAAAAGGATTATTTTATCAAACCGTTAAAAGAATCCATCACGGATATGACGGATTTCATCTATCGGTTCGGAGCTGAGGCAGAAGATTTGCCCTTTCAAAACGGTGTTTTTGTGTCAGATGATATCTTTTTGGCTTTGTTTACAGACAGAACCTTAGCCCCCCGCGTTTGTGAAAGAGAGCCACTTTCCCACCGCTTTAAACCGCAAAATGTCATTATGACGCATTTAGGCACTTTTTTAAACGAATACGGTAAAGCCTTTTTTGCCGTTGGCGGTGTGCTCAAACAAGGCGTTATCAGCGATAATAAGGTGGTTTTATCAGATAAAGACACCATACCGGATTTACCCGCCATTTTTTTAAAAAACGGCACGCTTGCTTGCAGTTATAACGGCTATCTGTTTGCCACTACCTGCTTAAATGCGTATCAAAAAATCCTTACCATCAACGGCATGAGTGCGATTTTGGATGAGGATTTTGTCAGCGATCTTTATAACAATCGCCTTATTTATGTCGCAGATGATGCCACCTTTACCCCCATGACTATTCAAAATGCCTCGTTTAATAATAGCTCCTCACTGGCCGTTTGTTATCAAGGGCAGTATCTGGCCTTTGACTTTCAAGGCCAAACAGGTACGGATATTAAAGGCTCGGTCTATACGTTAACTCCTGACACAGCAACGCAGACAGTTAACGCTACTTATCTTGCTGAGGTTAACGGCAGTTTTTCAAACACAACCTTTTCAACGGCTCAGTACGTTAAAGGAGGTGATATGCTCATCAGCAAAAACGGTTTTATCTACGCCTTTTATCAAGATGAGTCAAATGCCTTTCACTTTGTGGAAAAAGAACTCCCCCCTTTTGTGAAAGAAAAAATGGGTACCACAACCATCTATAGCTTGCAGACATTTTATGACGGCTCCGTCGCCTTGCAGTTAAGCGATTGTAGAACCATTCTTTTTACCCCTTATTTTGATAAAAAGACAGGGCTTTTAAGCCTAAAAGACGGCACAACCGTTTCTATTTATAATCCGCATAACCCAAAACTCGGACAAAACTATAAACTCTTTTCGCCGTTTAAGGAATATGAATTTGCTATGGCAAACGATTATTCCAACTATACCTATGTGGACTACATGCAACAGGCTGATGAGGTCTATCAAATCGGGGAAACACCCATTCTGCCCAAACCGGCTATTCACTATCCCTATAAAGCCGAAAAAGCTGACCCGACTTTGTTTGACTCAGGCACCATTACCGCTTATGCCACCGGCCAAACAAAAACCGATGACAACATGACACCGCTTTGCGAAGTGGTCTATAAACGGTAACACAAAAGCTACAGATTCTGCCTATTTTAAAGCAGAACCTGTAGCCCCTATTCTAACTTTAATTCATTTAAAAAGGAACTAAAAATGTCCAGTAGTTTAAAACAAATAATCTCCCGCTGGGATACGGATACAACCACTTATCAACCAACACAAGCTCATTCGCAATTAAACGTTCGTTTTCTCATGA
>CALCTR010000064.1 GCA_937906925.1 uncultured Alphaproteobacteria bacterium | reverse complement strand
ACAGTTCTCTTTGTACTGCATTAAAGTTCTTATGCTCAGAAGTGCCACTTAACAACGCTTCTACAGTTTTGGTTTCTTCCTTCGTCGTTCCTAACGATTCTTGTATTCCTGCCGCATCTTTCTTCACAAAGGAGAAACGACCGTCTTTTAAATCTGTTACCGTATAGAGGTTATTGTGCAAGACTTTTAAATCCTCATATCCGTTTAACTTTCCAAAGACATTGAAGATTCCCCCTTCAAAATCACTTCCCAATGTTAATTTAACAGCGGAATTCAAGCCGGCTTTTATCTTTTCTGCCAACATTTGTCCATAATCTTTTAATCCATTTAAGGTTACAGCTAATGTTGATTCTTCTTGCATGGTCAAAAGACCTGCCGTTGCTTTGATGTTACGAATATCAAGTGTTGTTCCTTTTGCTATCTCTAAATCTTTAAATGTGATTTCCTTAACACCCTCTGCGATTTTCATATTGTTTGAGATAACTTTGTTACCACTCTTGAACCCGTCTTTAACATCCAGTAACGCATCTTTTAACTCTAACGTACCGCTACCTGTTACATCTGATAAAAGGGTCAACCGTTCTTCCACTTTTACAGTACCCTCGTTTGCTAAAGCACCCATTTGAGAGCCTGTTGCCGTTAATGTACCTGTGTTTACAACGCCTTTATCTATTGTTGTATTTACAATATCCAATGTGGAACCGTTTTCAACAGCTGTATCACCTGTTGTTCCTGTTATTACCACATTTTCAAGCATTGCCTCGCCGGCACTGGTTACCAATGCCTTATCAGCACCACTGATAGTTACATCGCTAACTGTCAGCTTGGTGTCCTTATTATTCACAACAAACAGATCTTTACCCTCTGTTTTGATGGTAGACGCCTCAGCTCCCAACCCGATAACGGATTTTTCACCCGTTCCAAGCGGGGATAAATCTTCTTTAACCTCATATTCGTTGCCGACAATGGAGAATTTAAACGCACTGTTACCTGCATAATCCATTGCCTCTTTTAATGCATTTTCGCCACTGGCTCCTTTAGCCGTCAATTCAATATGTTGTGCATCTTTGATGGCTAAGCTGTATTTATACACATCTGTATAAACCTCTACAGCATCTTTTGCTTTAAGCGTGGCTTCTCCTGCCAGTACTTGTGTGATATAACTGTCTGTTAAACCGTTATCTCCTGTGATTGCTCCTAAGTCTACATTCACCTTGGCTAAATCAAGGTCAAACTCGTATGTATCCGCTGTCGGTGTTGTAACCGTCAGTTTGTCAGATAATAAGCCTAAACCTTGGCCTGCTGTTTCTCTTAAAGCAACATCAAGCTCTAATTTAGCCCCTGTGCCACTGAGGTTATTAAACGCCGTTGTGCCTAACGTACCATCCTTTAACGTCAATGTATTAGAGGCTCCAATCTCATAGGCACCGGCATAAGTTGTTGCCCCTAACTTAATCTCACTATCTTTAAAGGTAACCTTATTGGCATCCGTTGTTGTTGCAATATCTGTTGCAAGATCATATTTTGCCGTTGCTTTTGCTGTATCGGTAAAGAGTTTACTTGCTATAGCACTATCTACCAAGCCTTTTTCAGCCTCTTGTATAGCGGATGTATAAGCTCCTAATGTGAGATTACCGCCCGTGAGTTTCAAACCGCTAACTTCACTTGATGACAGGGTTTGATAACCTGTTCCCGTTCCACTTTGTAAGTATGTGAGCATGGCATTATCTGATACCGTTACATTTAAGCCCGATAAAGTAGATCCATGGAGACGTAGTTCTGTATCTTGCCCGCTGATGGTTTGTGTACTACCTAACGTGAACTTCTCAGCTTTTGCTATCGTTAATCCCGCTGTTTGGGTAAACTGGGATTGATACCTTGTTGGATTTGAAGTACTAACATAATACCCATTGACCATATTATCACCGAGGATAAGGGTACCCGCCCCTGTTTTGTTGATTGTTGACAGAGCATTATTATTTCCACCCTTTTGATAAATACCACCATCTAAAGAGCCGACTTTACCCGCCCCTTGGGCAAAGTTAATTGTACCACCATTATAGTTATAAATATCTGCTCCTTGACCGGCAGTTGCCGTATTACCACTAAACATAAAGGCATCTTTAAACGTGATGGTTCCACCATCATTATAAATCGCCCCACCATTGTAGGATGCTGTGTTAGAGATAAAATCTGCATCAAAACCAAAAGACATTGTTCCATGATTATAAATCGCCCCACCACTACCACTGGAATTGATTCCTGTAGCTTTGTTAGAAGTAAATTCTGCTCCGCCATTAAATATAACGCTTCCATCATTCCAAATCGCACCACCTTTAGAGGATGCTTTGTTTTCTGTAAATGTTGCGGTGTCATCAAACGTGATGCTCCCTCTATAATTATAAATCGCCCCACCAAAGGAGGATGATGTGTTAGAGGTAAACTCAGCTCCTCCATTAAACGTGATGGTTCCACGATCATTATCAATAGCCCCACCACCATTGCGTGCTTTGTTAGAGGTAAATGTTGCTGTGGAATTTTCTCCAAACGCAATGATTCCATTATAATCGTTATAAATCGCCCCACCATAGGATGCTGTATTAGATGTAAAATCTGCATCGGCATTAAAAGAAATATTACCATAATTACTAATCGCTCCACCATTGTAGGATGCTTCGTTAGAGGTAAACTCAGCTCCTCCATTAAACGTGATGGTACCCCAATTACTAATCGCCCCAGCTCTGGAGGATGTTGTGTTAGAGGTAAATTCTGCGGTACTACCAAACGTGATGGTTCCATTATTACTAATCGCCCCACCAGACGACCCGGATGCTGTGTTTTCTTTAAATATTGCAACACCATCAAAATCTATATTAGAACTATTACTAATCGCCCCACCAGTGTCGGATGCTGTGTTAGAGGTAAATGTTGCTGTGGAATTTTCTCCAAACGTGATGGTTCCATTCTCATTATTACTAATCGCCCCACCATAGAGTGCTTCGTTAGATGTAAAATCTGCATCGGCATTAAAAGAAATATTACCATTATTATGAATCGCACCACCATTCTCAGTCGCTGTATTACCGGTGAACATGGTTGTCCCCAACAAGTCCATTTTTCCTAACTTGTTATAGATGGCACCACCAGAACCAGCTGTTGCCTTATTTTGGTCAAATGTTGCATTTTTCAGATGAAGCTGAGCCGCACTCGCATCTTGATAAATAGCACCACCATTTTTAGCCGTGTTGCTCGTAAAATTAACTGTCCCTGTAAATTCATCCGTACCAGAAATGTCCGATGTAGCAAACACACCTAAATTGAAAACGGCACCACCTTTCTCAGTCGCTGTATTACTTGTAAATTCTGCTGTATCCCGTAAAAATACATTACCGTTTTTGTTATAAACGGCACCACCATTTTTGGCACTGTTGCTACTCATAGCTGTTGTGCCTAACAAATCAACTCTACCGGTTGCTGCATTATAAATCGCACCACCCCAATCACCGACACTATTAGACATAAAGGTTGTATTGCCAAGATTTAAGGTACCACTATTCCAAACGGTACCCGTTCCGCGTGTTGCATTGTTTTGGAAAAGTGAAGTTCCACCTAAAGTTACCATCCCGCCATCGTTATAAATTGCAGAACCGTTTTGTCCTGTGTTACCAAGTTCTGCTGTCGCTCCACCAAATATCGCATTATTAAGCGTAATTGACCCTGTTGATGTATTATAAATCGCTCCTGCATTACCGGCAGGACCATCAATTGTACTAGCCTGATTACCTGTAAAAACAAACGTTGCAGTTCTATCCTGGTTATCTGCTAATGTGATAGTTCCTGTATTATAAATAGCCCCTGCTTTCCATTTAGGAGTTGTATTATTTGTAAACTCAGCCCCTTTGGCAAAGATAATGGTACCTGCGTTTTCAATCGCACCACCGGCACCTGTTGTTGACGTGTTTCCATCAAAGATTGCTCGTACACCAAAATCCACCGTACCGGCATTATATATGGCACCGGCACCGGCTCCCGTTGCTGAGTTACCTCTAAATGTTACTGTATCCGTATTACTTAAAGCCACAAAATTTAACTGTCCACCAGCTTCATTTTTAATCGCACCATTTCCACCACTTGATATATTTTGTGTAAATGCCGTTGTTCCTTTTAAATTGATGATACCGTCGTTATAAATTGCTGAACCTACTGCAGCCCTGTTACCCTCAAATGTGGCACCATTTTCAAACGTGATTTTTGATTTAGCATTCCAATTTTCAAGTGTAGCGTTCCAAATCGCACCACCTTGAGATAATGCTTTGTTATTTTTAAATTCTGCCGTACCTTTAAAAAGTATTTCTGCAGAAGCGGATTCGGCATAGCTATTGTTACTAATCGCCCCACCGGAGGCGGCTGAGTTACCCTCAAATGTTGCCTTTTTACCACTTGCAAATTCAACTAATGACATATTATTATAAATGGCGCCGCCATCTAAACTTGGAACACCCGCATCATTTGAAACCGTTGTGTTGTTTGTAAATGTTGTATCCCCTTTAAATTTAACTTCTGAACGGGCTGTTTCATAATTAGCGGGATTGGTTGTTAAATAAATTGCACCACCGCCATTGTCTGTAGTTCCTGTTGTTGTGTTTGTAACTTTGTTTTCTTCAAACACAACATCGCCATAAAATTCGGCTTTTGCACCTAATCTATTGCTTAACGCACCACCTGCAGCAC
>CALCTR010000063.1 GCA_937906925.1 uncultured Alphaproteobacteria bacterium | reverse complement strand
GCTCTGCGATAGGTTCTGCCACCGGTTCGGCCGGTGTTCCAACTGTTGGCTCTGCCACCGGTTCTGCGACAGGTTCGGCAGGCGTTTCAACTGTTGGCTCTGCCACCGGTTCTGCCACCGGTTCTGCCACCGGTTCGGCCGGTGTTTCAGCTGATGGTTCTGCCACCGGTTCTGCGATAGATTCGGCCGGTGTTTCAATAAAGGGTTCTGTAATAGAGGGACGCCCCAAATGGATGGGTTTTGTCAAAGAGTTTTTTTGTTGTTGCTGTTCTTTTATTGCATGAGTTAACTCTTGTTTAAACGTATCAAGAACCTGTGCTTGTTTTAATGAATTTTGCAACATGACTTGTTGCATTGTGTCTTTGACAGCGTGTTTTACAACTTTAGTTGCTACCACAGCCGTTAAAGTCATATTCACTGCAATGATTAAAAGAATAACGGCGATAACACCCTTTTTTGTTTTAGGGGTCGGTCCATAAACGTTATCATAAGGGTTGCCTTTTCTAAAGGCGGCAAATAAACTCCAAATAAACCAAAAAATACCACCGACAAGAGGAATGGGAAGGCCGATAATAAATATAAACGGCATAAATATAGCGATTAACAAAAATGGTAAAAAACAAGCCATAATTAAAATCGGTCTAAAGGCAAAAAGACCGCTTTTGCCAAAGTCATGAAAACGTCTGACCCATATGGATATGGAAATGATGAAAGTAACAAGCCCTAACAAGGAAGACAATAGATTATTTCCTTGCTGGCTTAAAGCCATATAAGCTTTTTGCTCATTGATAAAAAAGGGAATGACTGTGAATAACGACATAATAAAGCCGTTTGTTGCATGAAAAAGCCAAAATTCCCGTCTGTTGGCTCTTCCTTTACAAGAAAAAATCTTTTTTAATGAGGAAAGATAAAGACTTAAAGCACCTTGCTCTTCAGCTTCTGTTTGTGTTGCTTCAAGGATGCGATGTTTTTCTGCCTTAAATTGTTCCAAAGTAATTTCATTGTTATTTAATTTTTGTTTTAATATAGCTAGTTCGTCTATATAGCTCATAGGGCCCCCTTAATTGAATTAAATCATTTCAATTAAGTGTAAAAAAAATCAACAGCAATTTCAAGCAAAAAATAGGAAACTGAAAATTATCGCTCCGGTGTATCTTTTTGACGGGGTAAATAGCCGTCTTTCATGTATTTGGCGGCGATGATTTTAAACACCTTTTGTCTGTTGGTGTCATTTTTATCCATTTGACGGGAGTTTTGAGTAACTTCACGCATGGCCAACGAAATATCCTGTCTGTCAAAATATGGGTTTTGTGCGAAATTTTCCTTTTCAAACATAACGGCATTAACTGTACAGGCAAAACAAAAAAGTTTTGATAAGGTTTCTTTTGTCGTTTCTTTAGAGGTGTTCTCTTTTAAGAGAGGAGCATCTTTATCTATCAAATAAAACAATGCCGGAAACATTCTGTAAATATCAGAGGCGGTTCTTGTTTCAAGTTTTGTTTCATTGCCGTAGTAATCTTGCGGTGTTAATTGATATTTTTCTTCAACGGCATCAGCAATTTTTGTGATGATTTCTGAAAGTACACCTTTCATCTTGCTGGCTTTATGGGCTAATTCGGAGCTGATTTTATGATGGCAAAGAATTTTTCTTAAATGATCGGCTTCATTTAAAAAAGTGTTTTCTTCTTCAGTAAGGATATTAAGCTTTAAAAAGACATTTGTTTCTTCCGGTTGCAGATTAGCCATTTTTTTGCAGGTTTTTTCTAATATTTTTTTAGCATCCATTAACAAAATAAGGGAGCGGATATTATAACAATCTTCAATTTCAACAGCCTTTATTTTTTGGTTGATGGTTTGCTCGCTTATATTTGTTAATTTAGATAAGTAGCGTACCATATTGGGGACAAAATTATCAAATAAGTCTGTTGACAATGAGGGTCTTAAATTATATTCCATAGGGTGAGCGATATTGTTACGCAAGGTGCGATAACTACGCATATCTTCAATATCTTCTTTTGAAAAATGTCTAACAACGCGAGGCAGGTGGTTAATATTACCGAAAAGACCTGAATGATTGTGCATTTGAGCTTGTTGCTTTAGTTTGGCAATCAGCTGATCAAAAAGTTCAACCGCCAATAACATATATGGTTCTAATTTATGTTCATTTTCTCGTTTGGTATTTTCAAGATTTTCTCTTTCAAATTCTGTATCCATAAATTCTTGTGTGAGATTATTTCCCGCTTTATTGACGATATTTTGGGTAACGGAGACCATAAACATCAATTCATCAAATAAATCAGGATGTTCATTCATATAGTCATTTAACGCTTTATTTGTCTTGAAATTTGCTTGAATCATGACCGTATCGGTTACCCAAATTTGGTGATTGACTTGTTTGCCGGGTTTTTTTCTGGAAAGGATTAATGAGGCAGATTCTTGGGAGGTTTTTTGCCCGATGATGGCATTGTTAAATAAGGGACCGAAGGATTTAATCAACCTAAAATCACTCTCCAAAGATTCAGTTAATTCCTCTGTTAAGAGATTGTTTGAAGCAAACAAATTAATCTGACCGGCAGAATCGTAGGGGCGGGCATATTGTGATTGTGGTACAACTTTAATCGTAAAGGAAGAAGCTGCTAAAGTTTTTTTGGCATATTGTTTTGCCAAATAAGGATTGCCGGCAATCTGTTGCGGATTGTAACTGATGGAATTGTTAATTAGGCTGATGGCACGTTCTGCTTTGAATTTTTTTACTTGATTGGTTTCAGTATTCATAATATGGAAAAAAAAGGCCAGTTTTTCTTTAACGTACTGAGCTTCATCAAGCATAAGATTGGCAAAGGTGTTTAAATACTCTTCAGTTGATTTGATTTTTGAAATGGGTATATATGTTTTTTTATAATACTCTTGGTAATGAGCCAAATTATAATAAATTAAATCAATAATTTTATCAAATGAGAGATCTGTCGTTTGTGTCATAGCTTATTCCTAAAAGAAAAAAATCTTTTTAATTATAGCATAGCAAGATTGTTTTGTCAATAAATTTTAACAATAACAATTAGTTTTGATGTTGAAATATACTTGACGGATGATTTATATATGTGCTAGAAAATAAAAAAACAGCTTTAAGGGGGTAAAATGTCAAAAAAATTATCAGTTGAACAAGCACAAGAAAGACAAGCCTTGTTAGCAGGTTTAAGTGTTACGGGTATTTCATTTGCTCAGGTATCCACTATTTTATTGCAAGAGATTAAGCAGTTGCCGGCACAAACATATAATGCGGTTTTGGGTGCGGTTCAAAATACGGGTAAAACAGGCCTTGTTTGTTTGGATGAGTATATAAAAGCCACCGTAGAAGGTGATGTAAAAAAAATGCAACAGGTGCGAGAAAAACAGTTTTTAAGTGATGTAAAACTGATAAATGCTTTGATGTATAATGATGCTTCACATATTGTGGCTAAAATGCAACAAGAGGCACAAAAACATACAAATCCGGATAAAAACGGCCATCATTTTAATATGTTTCAGGCTGTGTTGCCAAATGCTGTTTACAATCCGAATGATATTCGCTTGTTAAAAGAAAATGGTTATGATTTTAACAAAACACATTTAATTGAGGGTAAAAAAACAGATTTTGTAGAGTATAATCTGGATGAAATGCAAAAAAATAATCTTGCTTTTGAAAAAACGGTTAAATTGTTGTCAGATGAGTTACGCCTGATTTTGCCTGAAAAACAAGAATTAGATATGCATAAAGAGCGTTTAAAAGCTGAGCAGAAAAAAGCACTTCAAAAAGACAAACAAAAAATAGAGGCTGAATTAGAAAAAATAGAAACAAGGTCTAACGTCATAACAAAAAAGGCAAGACAGTTGCAAAATGAGGCTTTGTCTTATTCGGCTGATTTTGTATGGTCGTATTATCGTTTGATGGGAGCTGAAGCTGAAAATGTACTTTCGCCTGAGAATGTTCAAAAAATTAAATCGGCTGATATTTTAAATCAAGTTGAGCAAATGGCACAAAATTTAGAGGTTTTTACCTCAATGACAAATGCTTTATCACACGTTGATAGAGCTGATAAAAAAGAAGAAAAACACACCAATAAAACGTTGGCTGCTTCAGCTAATAATGAAGAAGCGTTTAACGAAGAAAAAATATCCAAGCCGGTTTTAAAATCACAAATAAATGAGGGCTTAATTTCCCAAACCGCCTTGTCTTTAAAGGTAAAAGAGGGAGCGAAAAATTAGATTTTGACTAATGTTTTTAATATGTTATATTTTTGCTGTTCTGACGCAACAGCTCTAGCATATCCCCTTTTTTAGCTATTTTGGGACGTTGTCTTTCGGGTGATTTATAACGCATTAACTCTTCTTGTGAGAGTTTTAACACAAGGCTTAGTATATCACTATTTTGTGTAACAGAATTTTCTTTTGTAATAAATTCGGGTTTATAGTCCACTTTTACACCTTTGATTGTGAAAGAATTTAAAGCATATTATGCTTATATTTTTTGCATTTGTCAATCTCTTTTATCTGTATAGGTTTTTAAAAGCATTTTGAACCGGGGTTAAAACATCTGATGAAACTTCTTTAACCTGTTGCCAGTTTCTTTTTTGGTTATTCTCTGCGGTCTGATAGGCGTTTTCAACACCGGCTTTATGGGCTAATAAAAAGATTTCCTCTTCTTTTGTTGAAATGTTAAGTTGGGCTAAGTCTTCTTTTTTAAGGTTGTATTTTTTGGCTGTTTTTTCTAAGTAAGACAAAAAGGCCGGCGTGTTTCCTTTTTTTGTCAGATAGCCTTTTTCCATAGCACTCAGCATAAAGCTAATGCTTTGGTTGTTATACCTGAGTTTCCATTCACCGTTTCTATTATCAAGAGAGGGGTAGGCGGACATACAAGCTTTCATCTCACTGCCGACAAAATCTTTTTGAGCTTGTACCATATTACCGTTATATTTTTTTAATAACTGCTGAAAACGGTAGAGCGGACTTGTTTGCTTGACCATCTTTTCGTTAAAATCAGGGCCTAATTTCTCTTTAGCCAAAGCGATATAGTCTGTTTTTAAAAACTTAGCCAAAGAGGCTTTTGTCGGTGTATAAGAGCCAAATCCTGCCTGTAAAACCTCATACATTCTATCCCAGCCCTCAGCTTCTGCCTCAGCGACAAGTCCGACAACGGCAACCTGTACCGGGGCAAATCCTTTAACATCAAAGACGCCTAAATGGGCTTGTGAGGCGTGTAACAATTCATGTGAGATCAGAGGTAGGGCGTTTTTATCATTAAACAAATGGGTGTTTAATGCTATTTTTTCAATCTCTTTATCAAAATAGCCGAACAGATGTGAACTGACAAAATGCGAGCTTTCTAACTCTAAATCAGGCGGTAAGTTGGCGATGATGTTTTGGCCATGCGGTGTTTGTGCCAGTTTTGTAATAGTTGCTTTGATGAGTTTTTCATCTCCAAAAGAAAACCAAGCACCAGAGGCATTTTTTATCAAATGACGATAATTTTTTTCAAAATATTGTTTGGCTTTTGCCCGTTTTTTATCATTGGTATCAAAAATATTTAATTGTTCTTGCATGATACAATTTCTCCCTTTTTTTCAGTTTAGCACAGTTGCTTTTTTAATTCAATAAATAATATGTTGTTAAAATTATTTTTTTATGCTATAATAGTTGATAGGGATAAAAGGGGGATTTAAGTTATGAATAAATCAGTTTTAGATGAAGGTGTAAATCCAGTAGAGGCAACGGAGGAAAAAGATTTTGTGGATAAATCTTTGGGTGTTGTTGTGGGTGTTTCAAAAACGGCAGATATGCTGGGATTTGAGACAATTTCCAGACACGTTGGGTCTGTTGCGGGTGCGGCACAATCAGTCAGAGAGGGCGAGTATGGAGATGCAAGTTGGAGCTTGCTTGGGTCTGCTGCTGAATATGTCCCTTTTGTCGGTAATGTAAAAGACGGGTGGGATGCTTATCAACAAGGTAATTCCTTTGGCGATAGCGTACTAGCCGGTGCGGGATTGAATGAAGCCATTAACCCGATAATAGATAAGAAAAAAAGTTGGTGGGAAGCAACCATTGAAAGTGTGGGTGGATTTTTCTCTGCCATTGGTAGTTGGGTGCTAAGGCCGATGAAATGGATAACAGAGCCGATTGTTAATCTTTCTAAAAAATTTATTTATGAGCCGGTTGTCCAAAAAATCAGAAACGGCAGTGTTGAAGATATTTTTGATACCAAAGATGAACAACAACTTAAAGAAGTGCGAGATTTTTTAGATGTTAATCATGACAATGAGATTGATTATCAAGAATTGACTAAGGCGGTTGAAATTTTGGATAAGGATAAAGACGGTAAGGTCAGTGCCGAAGAATTAAAAGAAGCCGGCGGATATGAAAAAGCAGGGGCCCGTTTAAAAGAGGCGATTGAAACCGAAAATTATACCGAAGAAGAGGCTAAGAAGGGATTGATTAAAATTTTGGGCGATTCATCCAGATCTTATGTTGAAGAAAATTGGTCTAAATTAGATAAAGACGGCAACGGTGTTTCTAAAGAGGAATATCAAGAGGCTTTAAGCGGATTGGATAAGGATAAAGACGGCCTTGTTACGCAAGAAGATTTAAACGCAGTGGTTAATCAAAATAATGATGGTGTTATTACAAAAGAAGAAACTAAAAATGCCTCACAAGCCGTCTTTGCTCAGATGATTCAAAATCAGGGAAGAGGCTGATTTTAAAATGAATATTTATCAAATTTATAAATAAAAATAGACAGAGTCTGAAACGCTTTGTTTTTCTTGACTGTTTGTGAAAAATATGCTAATACTTTAAAGCATAAAACAACTGAAAGGAAAATAAAATGATGAATGACCTTGATTACCCGACTAATTATCCTAATGATAACCAACGGGGGATTTCGGGGGCTTTAGCTTCTAAAAATGAAAGCCTGTTTCAAGAAATGATGTTGCGGATACCTTATAAAACAGGGGTATTTTATCAAGGGTTGAGTTTGATGCAACTTGCCGCAAAACATGACTATGCCAGGGGTGTTGAAATTTTAATGGAGCATGGCGTATCGCCTGATGATAAAGGGCATGAAAATGAGCTGTCGGCTCTTGATTATGCGGTTTTAAACAATAGTTATGAAATGGTGAAATTGTTGTTAGATAGAGGGGCTAATCCTAACAATTCTTTTACATATTATCCGGATCCAGCCGGTCCTATGATGAAAAAATGCACACTCGGCCTTGCATTGGAAGAAGATGCTCCCCACATTGTGCAACTTTTATTGGAAAAAGGTGCCAATCCTAATGCGGTGCATGCAGGTGAGCCGTTGATTGTGATGGCAGGTAAACGTTGCCATGCAAGTATTGCAGAACTTTTGTGTTTGCATCAGGCTAATGTTAATGCACAGGATAAAGACGGAAACACCGTTTTGCATATTTGTGCCTTAACAAATAGAGAAAAACTCACAACACTTTTGTTAAAAAAATATCATGCTGATGCCTGTATCAAAAACAACAATCAAGATATGGCGATGCATTTGGCTGTTAAAGGCAAAAATACTCGTATATTAAGCATGTTGCAGCAACATGGAACGCCGATTTTTGAGCCAAACTGTGGGGGTGAAAGTGTTGTTTCTTTAGTGGTAAATGAAAATGACAGCAAGTTATTGCATACGCTTTTTGACCACTGGTTGCGTGAATTTTCATTTACAAATAGAAAAGAATGGCGTTTAAATAAATATTTAACAATGGCTGCCAGTGGCGGACATTCAATATCGGTGGATTATTTGATTAAACACGTTTCTGATTTTAATGAGGTAGATGCTTCGGGCAAAACAGCCTTGCATTATGCAACCCAATACGGTCTGGATATGTTTAATCAGTTTATTCCATATTTGGATAAATGTGATATCAACAAACAAGATTCCCAAGGTAATACGGCCCTTCATTATGCTGTTTTAGGTTGGCATATTTCTTCTCCTAAAATAGTTAAAACACTGATTGAGAGAGGGGCGGATCCGGATATTTGTAATAATAAAGGTGAAACAATTAGTCATATTGCCTTTTTTAAAGGAGATCGGTGTGAAAAATATCTTGAAGCCGTTCTTGAAGAAACTCAAAAAAACAGACATGGCAAAGCGGTTTTAATTACCCATCATCAAAGCGGTCAAAATATAAATAATCGCGGGGATGAGAATCAAAATGGATAAATTTAAGGCGTCTTTATCAAAAAGACGCCTTTTACTATAAATAGGATATTATTTTTGCCTGATGGGTAAGCCAAAGATTTTTTAAATTCTCATGAGTGAGGATATCTTTAACCGATGCGGGGTCTTGCCAAATCAACTGATGCTGTAAATGGCTGTCAATGATTTTTAAGGAGGGGCCCATATCTTTGGCTAAATACCAATGTACGGTACAGATTTTACCTTTTTTGGTGGTGTAGGTTTGTGCCTCTAAAGGGGTTAATATCTCAGCTTTTCGCTGGGTTTCTTCTTCCGTTTCTCTTAAAGCACAGTCATAGAGTGTTTCATTTGCCTCCAGATGCCCTTTGGCAAAGGTGTAGTCTTGATGTTTTTCTCTATAGATTAGACCGATTTTTTTTGTTTGGGTGTTAATTAAAATACAGCCGGCTTTTATAACCTGTTGTGCGGTTGTAGGACTTGGCATTTATCCCTCCTTTTGTAACCTTTTCAGCATAACAAAATAAATTGTTAAAGTCTATAAAATTAACCTGTCTCTTTTCGGCCAGCTAACCGACCACCACATAAAAAAACCACCCCGAAGGGTGGATTTTTTAATGGTGCCTTGTGTGTGAAAGATAAATCTTTCATCCCTCACAAAGTTCGGGACCGGCTAAAGCCGTCGCGTTTGCTAAAGCAACCGCCTGACTCGTCGAGCCATCCAATCGACTACCATATAAAAAAACCACCCCGAAGGGTGGATTTTTTTAATGGTGCCGATTGTCTGACTCGAACAGACGACCTGATGATTACAAATCAACTGCTCTACCAACTGAGCTAAATCGGCTGTAGATGTATTTATACACGATAAAAAAAATAATTGCAAGTCTTTTTTTGATAAAAATGAATATTTTTTTATTTATTTTTAGAATGTATTGATTTATTGTTTGTTTTTGGTTTGAATTGGTGCGGTTTATCGTTTTGTTTTAAAAGAAAACAATAATTTTGCTCGGATATTATTTTTTTTAATATAATGTTTTTTGATGCATCAAAAATTTCTATTTTTTTTCTGTTGGGGTATTTGGAGTCTATCATCCATTGTAACGGTTTGTCCTGCCTGATAAAGGGTGGATAAGCCTTTTTGTGAGACAGGTTGTTGTGATTTTTTTTCTTCTTCATTTAAAATCTTAAGCCATTCGGGACCATAATTACCAGAAAATATCTCATGAAACGGTACGAACGATAGGAGAGACTCTGGTTGTAGCCATACTTCTCTAATGTTTTTAAGGTGTTGGATGCCGATAGATTTGTTTTGAGGTGTTGGTTTCATTCGTTGAATAATAGTCAAGAGGGTCTCTTGCAGAGTGTCTATGTCTAATCCAAGATTTCTAATTGTTGGAATGATTGATTTTTTTTCGGAATAAGAACCGTCTATAACAAGTTTATATATAAATTCGGTTGGCATATTTCGTTGTTGTAGGTGTGTTAAAGTTTTTTTTGCTTCCTCTGGTGAAGAATTAATCAATTTTTTTTGTAAATCTTGATATTTAGTAATTGATTGTTTAAAAAAAGGTGTTTCATTTTTAGGCTTAGAACCTGTTTTTTGATATAAATACATTGTAAGATAGGGGTTATTTTTTTTCTCAAACTGAGCATAGAGTGCTTCTGTATCTATATGAGCATAAGAGTTAAATAAAATTGATAATGCAGAGGGTTTTTGAATATTTAACAAAGCACTATTATAATTTTCTAAGATGGGGCAATATATATCTTCTGACATGTTGTTAATAATAAATGAAAGTGGTTTTTTTAAATTTTCTTGTCTGTTTGAATTGGGTATATAATATGCTTTGTTATCAAGTGCTTCCATTATTGTATCCCAATCTATCTCTTTTTGATAAGTTAAAGTTTCAAGTGAGGGGGCATATCTTATTTTGTCGTTTATATAATCTGAAAAATCTTTTGCCTTCAGCGTTGCATAATGTGCCTTGGATGATTGCACATTTTTATCCACCAATTTTTTAAAACGTTCATAATCTTTCCCTAACCCACTTTTGTTGGTTAATGATCTTGGAAGATCATATTCTCTTTCAAAATAAGATAGCTGGAGATCATAATAGGGATAGCTTAATTTTTCATCTGTGCAAAAAGCACCACCGTTAGAAATTATTAGCTCCATATCTGTTAAATGATTGTTATTATAATAATTTCGCCAATTTTTAGTGTTCAAGATATTGTTTAAGATATCATCTTTTGGTTCAGATTGCAGTAGATTAATCATGATGGATTTTGCCATTTTTTTATGTGCAATAAATTGTATTTCTTTGTCTGGTGCTGTTGGATTTTCTTTTTTTGCTTCCTCGTAATGGCTTTCTAACTTTTTAGCACAATCAGAATAATAAGAGTTATTCCAATGTTTGTTGAACTTTGGCTTATTTTTTGCCTGTAAAAGTAGTTCAGCTATCAAGGTGTTAGCCAAAGCTTTTGCTTCAGCTTCTTTTAAATTGCGTAAAATTAAGTATTGTCTGGGGTGTAGATTGTTATAATCCATATCAAGACTATTATCTGCTTGCCAAGCATGGACCCATTCATGAAAAAAGGTATCTAATTCGTCAGGATTGGTACTTGAAAAAGAAGAATCAAAGGCAATTTTATCCTTGCCTGAAGAATATACACCTACAGCGTCAGAGCGTTTTACGTTATTCTCATATCCGCTTATATCCGCATTAAAAAAAACTTTTTCTCCCATTTTGGTGGAAAGTAAATAGTCAACCCCTTGTTTGTAGAATTCTTTTTCAGCTTCGGGCAAATTGCTATCATCAAGCTGTTTTTTAAGTTTTTGAATGCGTTTTTCTTTAAAATCGGTCATGAGTATCTCCTTTTTTAGGTGCATTTTTAATGCCCCATAAATACTATTGTATCATAAAAATTAAAAATGCTTAAGATTTTTTTATTCAACTTGATTTTTGTGTGGTTTTTTTGTAGAATAAAAAGATAATCATTTTAAGGAGGAAAGAATGCTTCTTTTATCATTAGATACGGCTTCAACAACACTGTCATTGGCTCTTTTAGAAGGGGAAAAAGTGTTGGCAAAATTTGATGAAAATATGCTTCGGGGGCAGGCGGAACGGTTGGTGCCTGAAATTCAAAATTTATTTCAAAAAGCCGGTTATAAAATTAGAGAATTATCTGCTGTGGCTGTTGGCGTTGGTCCTGGCTCATTTACGGGCGTTCGGGTGGCTCTTTCTGCAGCCAGAGGGTTGGGCTTGGCCTTAAATGTGCCGGTATGGGGTGTTTCCAGTTTAGAAGCTTATGCCTATGGGGCTGATGCGGATGTGTTTGTTGCTTTGGACACCAAAAGGAGCGATTATTATGTAGCCGGGTTTAATAAAGAGTTGGAAGCGGTTTTTTCTCCGCGTGTAATGACGATGGATGAGATTAAAATTTTAAATCCCAAGCTGATTGCCTCTGATACACCGGAGGCATTTAGGGCGGCTGGTTTTCAAGTAAGAGAAAATAATTTTTCACTTGCTAAGCAGATTGCTAACATTGCTCTTATGCGTGGAGATAAAAATCTGCCGGCGGAGCCTTTATATTTAAGAGAAGCTGATGTTACCTTGTGAAATAACGCCGGCATTTATAGATGTCGCGGTTGCCTTGCATCAAATGTCGTTTGACAAAGCGTGGAGCAAAGAGGATTTTTTATCTTTGTTGTCTCTTGAAACGACTAAGGGTTGGATTGATAAAACAGGCCTGCTTTTGGTCTCACATGTGCTGGATGAAATAGAGATTTTAACCATTTTGACACATCCTGATTTTAGAGGGCAGGGACGGGCAAGATTTTTTTTAAATCATCTGATTTCATATGCAAAAGAAAAAAAAGTTTCTCAAATTTTTTTAGAAGTAAATGCGGTTAATCAGCCGGCTATTCATTTATATGAAAAAATCGGTTTTCAAAAAGTTAGTATCCGTAAAAACTATTATAAGATGAAAGATGGCTCTTTTAAAGATGCCTTTGTCTATGTTCTGAAAATTTAACCTTTTTTTTGAAAAAATTTCACATTTTTGCCGTTTTGTGATATAATAGTTAAAGAGACATTTATTTTTGTGGGGTAAAAGGGGGCAATAATGAGTGAAAAATTAACTAAAAAACAAGAAAAATTAATGAAATTATTGCATGCCGGCAAAAAGAGAGAAGCTTTTTTGCTGTTAGATAAATTCACAGGAGCGGAGCTTGATTTTAAGGATGATACAAACAGCTTTCCGCTTGCAGAGGCTACCAGAAAAGGTTGGGTTTCCCTCGTTAAAAAGATGATTGATAAAGGGGCTGATGTAACGATGAAAAATGAGCATGGTTCTACGGCATTGGTGATGGCTCTGTCTTTAGGCAAAAGAAAAACAGCTGCCCTTTTGGCAAAAAGAGAAAAAGAAATCGGTTATGTGTCTACAGATACAAAGTCAGGACTGAGTTTGTTAATGTATGCGGCTGCTTCCGGCAATAGAAATTTGGTTGCCGATTATGTTAGCGACAATACGGTAAATGAAAAAAATAAAAGAGGTGCAACCGCTTTAATGATTGCCTCTAGTTGTGAGGGGTCGCAAAAAGTTGTTGCTGAGCTTTTAAAAAATAAATATATCAAAATTAACGAGCAGGATGATAACGGATTTACCGCACTTCACAATGCTATAGAAAACGGGCAAACAAACACAGCCCTTCTTTTGATGAGAAAGGGGGCTAAAACGGATATTAAAAATAGATATAAGCAAACACCATTGGATTTGGCGATTGAAGAGGGAAATGTTGCTGTTTTTAAAGCTATTATCAAAAAAGACAGCAAAAAATCCTCTTTTAATAAAGAGGCAATACAGCATAAAATTTTGGTGTCTGATAGTGTCCGAATATTGGAAACGGCTGTTAAATCAAAATTTATTAACCTTAAAGATAAAAATGTTGTTGCGACAGTTAGTGAAAATTTTTTGAAGGGAAATATCTCTTCAGAAAAGCTAAATATGCTTAAAAAGAACGGTTTTGATGAAACAGACTTAATTGCCTCTCTTTTAAAAGAGGCGGCAAGTGGTAAAGATAAAAGAGAAGCTGTCTGGCAGTTAAACCGAATGGCTGAAAACGGCATTGACTTAAGCAAAGGGTTGTCTAAGGCTTTAAAGGATAAAACGTTTAATTTTAAAGCGGTGCAAAAAAGTGTTTTTTCAGGTAAAATGGATAAAATTGTTTGTACGCTTGCCAAAAACGGTCAAATTAAAGCTATAAAAGCCTTAAGTGCGGCAGGTGTTGATTTAAACTGCACGGATGAAAAAGGTCGTACACCGGTTATGTTGGCCATCTTAAACGGTAAAGTAAGAACCCTAAATGCCTTGATTAAAGAGGGTGCGGATATCAATAAAAGAGATATGAAAGGTAATTCCGCTTTAATGTATGCGTTAACCCGTATGCCTAAGCATCATAAAAAAGGTTTGGCCTATGTAGCCGGTATTGATGAAAAACGTCGGCAAAGTGCTTTGGCTTTGATTGAAGCGGGGGCTGATGTAAAAGCTTGCAATAAAGATGGGGCTACGATATTGATGTATGCGGCTTCATTTGGCTCGTATGAAGTGTTTAATGAGGCGTTGGCACATGGAGCTGATATTAACGCTACAGACAACAAAGGGTATACGGTTGCAGCCTATGCTCATTCTGTTGAAAAAGACGGAACGACCGTTCGTCTGCATAAAGAGGCTATTATGCGAAAAATAGTGGCGGTTGAAAAATACAGTGATAAAGGGACGGCCACGCATTTAGCTCACCATGCAACAAAGGTGAATGCCGGTTTTTCAGAAGTCATCAGACCAAACGATAAAAACCACTACGGGCGTTAATTATTGTTCTAAGTTGCCAAATTTACCAAATTCACCGTTAAAGTATAATTTAACCGTGCCGACAGGACCATGACGTTGTTTGGCGATAATGGCTTCTGCCTGATTGGCCAGCAGAATCTTTTTATCTTCCCACTCTTTCATCCGTAGGGCAAACTTTTCGGGTGTTTCATTAAGATGCTTAACGGGAACGTCATTTTGCAGATAATAAATCTCTCTAAAGACAAACATAACGATATCGGCATCTTGCTCAATAGAACCTGATTCACGAAGATCGGATAGTTGCGGACGTTTATTATCACGTTGTTCCACTAAACGCGAGAGCTGGGAAAGAACCAATACGGGAACGTTTAACTCTTTGGCCATAATTTTAAGTTGACGGGTCATTTCTGAAAGTTCTTGAACGCGGTTTTCACTGCGACCGGCTGAGTTGATGAGCTGAAGGTAGTCAATCACAATCAAGCCTAAGCCCTTTTCTTTATCCCGCTTCATTCGGCGGGCTCTGTTTTTAATAGCGGTAACGGTAATCCCCGGTGTTTCATCCAAATAAAGCGGAACACGGCTTAATAAGGCGACACCGGCAGCCAATTCATCAAATTGTTGGTCGGTTAGTTTACCGGTACGCATTAAGTGGCCGGAAACTTCAGCTTTTGATGACAAAATACGACCGGCTAATTGCTCGGCAGACATTTCTAACGAGAAAAAGGCAACGGATTTTTTCTCTGCACCCGGTTTTTTATTTTCTTCTTCAAACTTAACGGCAGCATTGTAAGCCATTGTTAAGGCTAACGCTGATTTACCCATAGCCGGACGACCGGCCAAAATAATCAAGTCAGAATCATGCAATCCGCCCAAAAGTCTGTCCATCTCGGTTAAGCCGGTTGTAACACCTGAAACACCCGAGGGGGTATTCATCGCCTTTTGTGCTGATAAAAGAGTAGCTTGCAATGCGGTGTTTAAAATTTGTGGTCCGCCACTCATTTCACCCGCATTGGCAATTTCGTATAGCCGTTTTTCGGCCTGTTCTACTTGTGTAATTGCCTCTTCTTTTAATGAAACGGCAAAGGCATCATTAACAACATCATTGCCAAGAGCAATCAGTTGCCGGCGAATATATCTGTCCAAAATTTGCCGACCGTAATCACCGGCATTGATAATAGTGGCTGAGGCACCGGCTAACTGCATTAAATAGGTGGCACCACCCACCTCTTTTAACCGGTCATCATTTTCAAAATAAGCTTTTAGTGTAATCGGATCGGCAATGCGGCCCTGATCAATATAAAATCGGCAGGCCTCAAAAATACGACCGTGAACAGGATTTGCAAAACATTCGGGACGTAAAAACTCGGCCACTTTTTCCATAGCGCGGTTATTGGATAAAATCGCCCCGAGGAGAGCTTGCTCAGCTTCTAAATTCTGCGGGGGAATGCGCATGGTTTCTTCCAACATACTTAAAACTCCTTGATGTGGATAATTAAAAAGTTAATAATATATTAACATACACAAAAAATAAATAAATGTAAAGCTAAAATAAGTGATTGCAATTTTATTTTTTTTTTAGTAAAGTGTTCTATGAGAACAAATAGAGGATTTTTTTTAAACCGGTGCTTGTTTTTTTAGCTGAAAAAGATGGGTGCGGGTTAAGTGAAAAAGGCTGTAAAATGATTGGAAAATTAACCGGTTATGTAGACGGGGTATATGAGAATTTTATTTATTTAAATGTGTCTGGTGTGGGCTACAGAGTGTTTTGCTCTACAAAAACGATGTCTGTATTGCCAAAAGAGGAACCGGTTTCTTTGTTTATTGAAACACAGGTGCGGGAAGACCATATTCATTTGTTTGGTTTTTCCTCGCGTGCCGAGCAAGAAGTTTTTAACACTTTAACAGAGGTTCAAGGTGTGGGAGCCAAAGTCGGGATGGCGATTTTATCCTCTTTAGGGTTAAATGAAATCAGCATGGCTGTTGCAACGGGCGATAACAAGGCTTTTACACGTGTATCCGGTATCGGGCCTAAGTTGGCAACGCGTATTGTAACGGAATTAAAAGGTAAATCCGGTTTATTGCAAGCAGATATGATGGTGCTGAATAATTCTGCTTCTGTGGTACAAGAGGCGGGTCAGAGCCGTATTTTGCAAGATGCGGTATCGGCACTTGTTAATTTGGGCTATTCAAGAACAGAAGCCGGCATTAAAGCCACAGAAACGCTTAAAAATAACGAGGGAGCGACTTTGTCAGACGTTATTCGGCTGACACTTAAAGAGATGGGAAAAGCAAATGGCTGAAAATAGATTGATTACACCTAAAAAAACAGCACAGGATGAGGAGATTTATAATTCCATTAGACCCCAATGTTTGGCTGATTTTACAGGGCAAAGGGTGTTGTGTGAGAATTTGGCGGTTTTTATTCGGGCGGCAAGGGAACGCTCTGAGTCATTAGATCATACATTGTTGTTTGGCCCGCCGGGGCTTGGTAAAACAACTTTGGCACAAATTATTTCAAAAGAACTGGGTAAGGACGCCGATAAGTTTAAGTTTATTGGTGGCGGTAGTTTTGGCAGAGTTTATAAGGCTGTGGTTTTCGTCCGACATCAGGTCCGATGATTTCAAAAGCCGGTGATTTGGCTGCTATTTTGACGAATCTGGAACCCAGAGATGTTCTTTTTATTGATGAAATTCATCGTTTAAATCCAACGGTGGAAGAGGTTCTTTATTCCGCGATGGAGGATTTTCAGTTAGATATTATCATCGGGGAAGGGCCGGCAGCTCATTCTGTCAGAATTGATTTGCCACCGTTTACATTGGTGGGGGCCACGACAAGAAGCGGTTTATTATCTACACCGTTAAGAGACAGATTCGGTATACCGATGCGATTGGAGTTTTATGAGCCGGAAGAGTTGCAAAAAATCGTCATGCGAGGAGCTCAGATTATGCAGGTGGAAATGACTGAGGCCGGAGCACTTGAAATTGCTAAACGCTCCAGAGGTACACCGCGTATTGCGGGCAGATTGCTCAGACGCGTTAGAGATTTTGCCTTAAACAAGCCGGTAACCCCCGAAATTGCCGATATGGCACTTACAAGGTTAGAGGTGGATAACTTTGGTCTTGATTCAATGGATAGACGGTATTTAACCTGTATCGCGTTAAAATACGGTGGAGGTCCTGTCGGAGCAGAAACGCTCTGTGCCGCTTTATCTGAAGAACGCGATACGATTGAAGAGATTATTGAACCTTATTTAATGCAGTTAGGTTTGGTGATGCGAACGCCCAGAGGACGGGTCCTTTCACAGGCGGGATACAGGCATTTGGGTCTTTCCTGTCCTAAAAATATGACTCAGCCCGATTTGTTGGAGAATTTAGAATGATACATACATATTCTGTCAGAGTTTATTATCAAGATACGGATGCCGGTGGCATTGTCTATCACTCAAAGTATCTGGATTTTGCCGAAAGAGCCAGATCGGAGTTGTTGGTTGATATGGGGCTTTCTAATAAAATTTTGATTGAAAAAGGAGTTGCCTTTGTTTTAAGAAGTGCCAATATCAGCTATAAATCACCTGCGAGATTGGATGATGTGATAGAAATACAAACAACGGTTAAAGAGATAAAAAATGCCAGTATGATTATGTGCCACCGTTTTATTGTGAATGGAAAAACACTGGTAGAAATAGAGTTGCAGTTAGCGGTTATCAATCCCGCCACCCTTACCCCCATCAGGTTGGGAGCTGAGTTAAAAGAGTTATTTTTAAAGTATAATCAAGAAAGTCAGGAGAGTTAAAATGAATGATGTAGCGGCCAGATCATCCTTATCCATGTATTCTATGTTTTTGGATTCGGATTTGTTTATGAAACTGTTGATTTTGGGGTTGTTATTTGCCTCAGTTTGTTGTTGGGCCATTATTTTTGATAAGGCTTTTTTGTTAAAGCGGATTCGTTTAGGGATGAAAGCTTTTGAAGAACAGTTTTGGTCGGGTGGTTCGTTGGAGGCTATTTATAACAATCATGTTAAAAATCCCTCTAACCCGTTGGCCATTATTTTTGTAACGGCTATTAAGGAGTTTCGTCGTTCGTTAGAAGAAAAGAAAAAAACAGGTGCTGCCATAAAAATACAAAAACGAGTAGATAAAATGATGCAGATTTCCATTGATAAACAGGTAGATAAACTGGAAACAAAAATGGTGTTTTTAGCCTCTACGGGATCGGTTGCTCCTTTACTTGGTTTGTTTGGTACGGTTTGGGGTATTATGGATAGTTTTAATGCTATCGGGTTGACGCAAAGCACTAATATTGCTGCCGTTGCCCCCGGTGTTGCCGAAGCTTTATTTACAACGGCAGTGGGGTTGATTGCTGCTATTCCGGCTGTGATTGCTTATAACAAATTATCCAATGATATAGATAGAATTGCCCACCGGATGGAAACGTTTTCTGATGAATTAAGTGCCATTTTATCCCGTCAGATTGAACAGGTGGAGAGTGAATAATGGCCAGAACCGGTAGAAAGACCCGTATCAGGGCAGAGATTAATTTAACGCCATTGATTGACGTTATGACCTGTTTGCTTGCTATTTTTATGCTAACAGCACCGATGTTGACATCAGGCATTCCTTTAAATCTGCCTAAAGGCGATGGTAAACAAATTGAAGGAGATGAAAAAACATTGGATATCAGTGTGGATTCAAAAGGGCAGATTTATGTGGGAACAGAGCCGATTAAATTGTCAAAATTGGTGGATAAAGTTAAGGCCATTGTTACAGAAAATCCCAGTATTGCCATGGTTATTAGTGGTGATAGAGACTCTTCTTACGGGGCGGTGATAGAGGTGATGGCCTTGCTTAGAAGTGCCGGCTATACACAAGTTGGGTTAAAAACGGATGCGAAAATTATGGGGCAAAATGAATGATTGATTTGTATGAGAACGAGAGTGCCGTTTCAAGACAATCCACCAGTTTAGGATTGTCGGTAGGGCTTCATGTTCTTGTTTTAATTTTAATGTTCTTTAATTTTTCATGGAATACGACGGAGTTTGAAAAATCTCCGCCGGCGATTTTAATGGTGGATTTGACAAAAGTCAAAATCAGCGAGAAAACAAATTTACCGCCGTTGGTTAAAGAGGTAAAGAAAAAAGAGCCGACACCTGTTGCTAAAGAAACCGCTCAAAAAGAGGTGAAAAAAGAGGATAAAACCCCGCTTGTCAAAAAGGTGGAGCCACAGCCCAAAACAGAACCGGTTAAACCAAAAGAAACGCCTAAAAAAGAGGCGGTTAAGGTTAAAGAGGTGAAGAAAGAAACACCTAAAAAAGAGGTAAAGAAAAAAGAAGTTAAAAAAGAGGTGAAGAAAAAAGAGACCCCTAAACCACAGCCTAAAGTGGCGCCTAAACCGGTTGTTAAAAAACAATCGCAAGGTTTGCAAAGTTTGTTAGCCTCAGTTGAAAAGGTTAGAAAACCGGCTAATCAGGCACCGGCAAAAACGGCCTTACCTGCAGGTGAAACGGTTAATAAAGGCATTGCGGGCGGAACGGAAGGGTCTTTAATGAATGATTTGACAATTTCTGAAAAAGACCTAATTGCTAATAAGATACGCTCTTGTTGGAACGTTAATGCGGGTGTACAAGATGCGGATAAAATGATAATTGAAGTCAGAGCCTTTATAAATAAAGACGGTTCTGTCAGAGAGGTGAAAATTTTAAATATGAAGCAAGACCCGATTTTCAGGTCTATGGCTGAGAGTGCTAAACGGGCCATTTATGTTTGTGATGCTAAAGGAGAAGAGTCTCCGTTTAGAATTTTGGCAAATAAACGCCCTGAGATGTATAATTCGTGGAAGCAGGTTTATCTCAGGATGAATCCTGTTGACGGAGGAGTTTATTGATGAAAAAAGTTATTAGTTTTATTGTTTTGGTAGTTGGATTTTTATTATCGGAGACCGCGAGGGCTGAAATCAGAATTGATGTAACAGGTGCCCAGTCAGAACCGCTTCCGTTTGCAATGCCGGAACTGGTCGGTGATGACGGAGATGAAATTACCGAAGTTGTAGTGGCTGATTTAGAGCGGTCCGGTTTGTTTCGGTATATCAATCCTGATGCTTATATTCAAAAAATAACAGGTGTTGATACGCGTCCGAATTTTAATGACTGGCGTGCTATTAATGCTCAGGCGTTGGTTTACGGTACGGTAAAAGAGAATTTTGGCAAAATGACGGTTTCATTTAGAATTTTTGATGTCTATGCCCAAACAGAGTTGTATGCAAAGTCTTTTACAGCCGATTCATCCTCTTGGCGAAAGTTAGCACATATGATTAGTGATGCCATTTATGAACGCGTTACGGGAGAAAAAGGCTATTTTGATACTCGCGTTGCTTTTATTGATGAGCGGGGTAATCAGATGAACAGAATAAAAAGATTGGCGGTTATGGATCAAGATGGGGCTAATTTAACCTATTTGACAAACGGTAAAGATTTGGTTTTAACGCCCCGTTTTTCGCCCAATATGAAAGAGGTGGCATATTTTTCATACAAAGACGGCAAACCAAAGGTTTATTTGATGAATGTTAATACCAGAAAATCCACCCTTGTTGGTGATTTTAAGGGTATGACATTTGCCCCGCGTTTTTCACCGGATGGTCAAAAACTGCTTATTTCTTTGGCTCGTCGCGGTAATTCAGATATCTATACATATGATTTGGCAACTAAAAAACAGGTACAATTAACCAATCACCCTTCAATTAACACCTCTCCTAGCTATTCGCCGGATGGGAAACAGATTGTTTTTAGCTCAGACAGAGGGGGTAACCAACAGCTGTATATTATGAATGCGGACGGTTCTAATGTCCACCGCATCAGTTTTGGCGAGGGAACTTATGCCACACCTGTTTGGTCGCCTCGTGGCGATTATATTGCCTTTACAAAAATCAGACACGGGCAATTTCATATCGGGGTTATTAAACCGGACGGTTCGGGCGAACGTTTAATAACAAACGGCTTTTTGGTGGAATCTCCCTCATGGGCTCCGAATGGTCGGGTGTTGATGTTCTATCGTAAAGCCCCATCCAGAAGTGATGGCTCCGGTGGTGATGCCAGATTGTATACCATTGACATTACGGGCTATAATGAGCGTCAGCTCATCACACCGAACAGTGCATCGGCACCGGCTTGGTCGCCTTTATTGCACTAAAAGCAATAAAAATTTTAAAAGGTCTCCGTTTTTTTCAAAAAATGGGGGCTTTTTTTTATTTTTTGACAAGAATGCCAAAATATGATACAATAAAGAGAGTATTTTAAACGGGTAAGGGGGATTTATGGTATCAAGTAAACAGCTTTTTGAAGGGCAGACTAATCATCCGCTGACAGAGGCAGAAATTGAAGCCTTTTTTGAAAAGGTAGAGCTTCGTTCGCATACGTCATTTCTTGCAAGAACGGTTCTTGGCAGTGATGGCAGAGGTGATATTATAAACTTTTTTAAAAAGAGTTTGGAAGAGGCCATGAAAACACCGACAGGTAGAGAACAGGTACGTGAAATTATAAAGTCAAAAGATGAATTTAGAGTTTTTGGCTTTAATGACTCAGATCCCGGTCTTGGTGGCTATAATAACGTTGGCTCTCAAGATGTGTATATCAATCTAAATAATAAATATATTCATCAGCCTAAAAAAATTGGCGGTACAATTTTACATGAACTGTTACATGCCAGACAGACAAGTGAAACAGAGGATAGTAAGGTTTTATTGGATGCTGAAACACAGGCACTGTCTTATCAGTTGGATGTGGAAACAAAAAGTTCAAATCAAAGTGTACAGTATCAAAAAAGTTTTGAATACAATAAAGGAAAATGGCTCCGTATTGCTAAAACAGGGCGGTATCCTAAAGATTTTAACGGGTTAAAGTTTAAGCCGGTTCAAGGTTTATCTGCTGAAGAATTAAAAACGGCACAAGAAATGTATGCTAATCAGATGGCATCATTAGAAACAAGAGCTCAAGCGACAAAGGATTTTTCAAAACCCGCTTCTGAGTGGGGTAAAAATCCTTCGTTGAAATATCCGGATTATGGTCTTGCTGCACATAGAGAGTCTTATAGTATGCAAGATGATTATTTTTATGAAAACAGCCAAAAGCCTATTGTTTCAAAAAAAACAGCACAAGATATTGTCTCCAGAAATCCGTTTTTAAAAGAGTCTGATTTTTATTCGTTGTGGCAAGAAAAATCAAATGAAAAATCAACAAACAAAAATGTAGATGAAAAATCTAAAAAAAATAGAGAAGTTGTTGATTATTTTGATTATGCAACGCTTAGTAAAGATAAGTTAACAGATGCTGAAAAAGTGATTAACCGTGAACAAGATGCAACGTTTAAAAAAATATCCTTAGCTTCTCTTGAAAAGTTAAAAAAAGGGAGAGAACTTTCATCAACAGAAAAAATGATTTTAAAACATACCTTTTTATTCAATTTAAACGACAATGAAATGCGGTCGCATACAAAAAAGATAGAAATGTATGACTTAATAAAAAAGTCAATAGAAGAAAATCCGAAGAAAAATCCGCTTCGCACCAAAATAATAAAACGAACGGCAAAAGCTGTTGGAGCCAAAGAGTTGCCCATTGTGCAAAATGAGGCAAGAAGTGAAAGTGATTTATTAAAAACAGACTTGTTAAAAACAGACATGTTTAAAACTCTTGATATAAAAATCAAAAATCAAGAACAGAAAATTTTGGATGAATTGATAAAACTTCCTTTTGTAAAATGTGTAAATCAAACTGTAAACGATTTGGCAAAGCAACATCGTGAAAGTGGTTTTTGCGAACTCATTTTATGCGATGAATCTTTTGATTTGTTGCTCCAAGATTTAGATTTTTTGCGAGAAAAATTTCCAAATATAATAGAAGAACAATTTTATCAAACTGCAAAAAAGATGATTTTTTCTATTGCGTAGACAATTTATTGCTAAAATATTTTCTATAATTCATCTTTTTAAATTCTAGAGGTGTGTATCCTTTTAGTTTTTTGAATACGCTTATAAAATGGCTGTGTGAAGAAAATGCAAAATAATTGCTTATTTCTATTGTAGAAAATTCACCGTAAATTAACATATTTGCAGCGGCTTCAATTTTTAATTTTGTGATGTATTGATTAATCGTAGTTCCTGTTTC
>CALCTR010000062.1 GCA_937906925.1 uncultured Alphaproteobacteria bacterium | reverse complement strand
GTTGTCCGAACTCTTTGGCTCCAAACCCGCCTATGCAGATACAGTTAATCCGACACAGCGGATAGACAACTCGCACATCAATATAAAAAGTGATGTGGATGGCGTTTTACAACTACTCAAAAGCCATGAGAATGAAATTCCTAACATTTATTTTGACACAGATGGCAATGCCACCGGCGGTATCGGTACCTTGATTAAAGAGGCGGATATTAAAAACAACCGTATTTGGTCTTTACCGGGTGAGGAGCAAGAGGATCTCCTCAACAGTATAAAAACATTAGGGCCTCTTTTTTCTGGAACAGGGGTGTTTAACAATACCGCCGGTCATAGACAACGGGCATTGTTTAAAAGCTTGATAGATAATAACGGAGTTCGGGGTAATATCCACTTAACGCCGGAGCAATTAGAGGCCGTCAAAACGGTGTTCAAATATGAATTAACGCCCCAACAAGCAACTGATTTGGTCTACAATTATTATGAGGATACTAAAGGGGCGTTGGTAAAATACCTAAACGATAATAACCTTTCTTGGGATGAGATGAACCCGAGAGTCAGACACTTGGTTTTGGATAGACTGTATAATGTTGGTAGTGATAGGCTACAAAAGTTTACATCACTGGCAAAAGCCATCAAAAACAATGATTATTTAGGTATCGGTAAGCAAACCAAAACAATAGGTGCCGGAGCAGTACGCAACAATTTTAACCGGTTATACGCTTTACCGGAATTGGCCGGTACAGATGCCTTGACATTACGAAACCAAGTGGAAAAAGTCGGTAATACCCTGTTAACGCCCGAAAATTTTGACACTTACAAGCACCTGTTTAATGTAACGAGCAATATCCTCCAACCCTATTAAATAAAGAATGACCGGATAATTCTTATCCGGTCATATCCCTACTTTTCTTTAAGTTTATCCATTTGTGATATAAGCGTGTCTATCAGGTCGGGTTCACCTCTGTCGGCATAGTTGGGAGAAACTCTCTCTACATATTGTTTTCTCTCAATAATCATAGAAGAACCATCCTCTTTGGCGTTTTTATATTCTTGAAAATCATACTCCATGTCATGGTCTTTCTCTCTGTAACACTTAAGCACCGTAAAATTAACCTCATCAATAAGCACCTCACAAGGTTCTATAGTGCAAAAGGGCCGTCTCAGGCGAAAGAAACTGTGGTCGCCTTTAGATGTTATAAGGATACGATTTTTTGGTAACTCTATATTTTTTACGATATAATTTAATGGTTCTTGCTTAAACCGAAAGTTAGGGTCATGGGGACAGTATTGTTTTATAAGCTTTTCTATGCTTGGTAGCTCATCTATCTCTTCTTCAGTCCAAACCTCGGTATCTATAACCGTTTTTTTATCCGCAGGTTGTGCCAAATTTTCTTCCGCCAGAGCCGGCAAAATAAAACCGGTTGTGATTAAAAGAGTTATCCCTATCAAAAAAGCTCTCATTTTATCCTCCAAAAAATTACTCCAATTATGTTTAGCTTAAAACACCGTCCTTTGCTTGTCAAGATAAAATTTTTAACCCCTAAAAAAGGAAAAAATCATGTACTGGAACTACATCCCCAAGCGGTTTTTAACGGCTGATTTTCAGTCATTTAAAGCCACAACAAACGCCCAACAAGAGGCTCTTGATTATCTTAAAAATGCTGACCCACTCACCCAAAACGTGATTTTATACGGCACGTGCGGAACGGGCAAAACCCACCTATGCTATGCGTTTTTAAAGTCAAAAGCCAACGCCGATTATCAGGCTGATGACCCGTTCTGCCCCTCAAAAGAATGCTTTTTTCTCTCCTTAAAAGATTTGTTATCTGAGATAAAAGAGAGCTTTTCCCTCACGCAAACCGGGGCAACAAACGCCCCCGCCACCACTCTACCCTCTAAAGAAGAGAGCCTCTATCAAAAGGCCATTTCAGCCCCGATTTTAATTATTGACGAACTCGGCTTGCAATACGGCTCTAAAATGGAGCGGGTAGAGCTGTTTCGCCTGTTTAATGAACGCTACAACATGATGCGACCCACCGTAGCGGTCAGCAATCTCTCGCCTAAAGAGTTACAAAAATCCCTCGGCCAACGCATTTATGAGCGATTATTTTCCAACGCCAAAGTGTTTTTTTTCAACGCTCCGTCTTATCGCAACGCCTATCCGATCAACTAGAGAAAGGAAAAACCCCATGCCTCGTTATACGCCTAAAACCATTGCTTTAGAAATTAAAAAAGCTTGTGAAATCTATAAAATGTATCCTGCGGTTAAACCAAAAGGGTATCGCTCCGGCCTTGCCCGATTAACGGCTGATACAAGCAACACAAAACCCTTTTGCCCCACCCCTAAAGAAATTGACAAGGCCGATCAAGTCCAGTTTGTCTGGATGCGATATTTATCCCCCAAAGACAGACGCTTGGTGTGGAAACGCTTTGAAGGCATGCCCTATAAAATCTTAGCCTATCAAGAGGGCTTAACCATCCGCCAAACCCGCTATAAAATAGAATTGGCCCTAAAACAAATCGCCACCCGCCTGAACAAAAAATCCACCAACTGAAACCCTCTCTCCCCACCAACTAAAAAGAACCTGTCCTGCCACCCCCGCCATACTCTCAGATAACCTCGCTTTTCAAAAACCATCCTGCCCACCGGAAACCGCACCATTCAAGAACCGCCCCACCCACCGGTAACCTCGCTATTCTAAGAACGCCCCTCTCTCTGATAACCTCTTCGCTCGTAGAACGGGTTTAAATCGCGTTTTAGGCAGATAGCTAGGAGGCAAGTTAGCCCCCGCCTGTGTACTAAGTGGTACTCAAGGGGGCTAAGTTGCCCCTAGATACCGTATAAAACGTGATTTAAACATACTGGCGCTCGGGCAATCATCCCTAAGCACCCCTGTCGCGACCAAACGGTATGGGTTGGGGCATACCGCCTGAATGCGTGCGTAAAAATTGGCTCATACCCACCTGATTAGAGCCGGCATCTGCCCTTGCCTTATCGCTTGCGGGCGGTGTATTTTTAGAGAGCAAATCAGCATTATTTTTCAGCGTCTGAGGGGCATCAGCCAAACGCTTATCTTGCGAGGCATTGGCTTTTTGATTTTTGCGTTTTTTAATCTCTTGGGCAATCAAAACTTTCACATCAACCGTTGTCGGCAGGTTCAAAACCGTCCGCCCATAATTATCTTTTACACTTAATTTTGCCCCTAAGGATAACAATTCTTTCACCGCCTCGGTATTTTTTTCTTTAACGGCCTTAAAAAGCGGTGTTTCGCCATTATTATCCTGAGCATTGATATCGGCTCCATAGCGTTTTAACCGTTTTAAATAAGGCACTTTGTCATACAAAACCGCCTCATGCATGGGCGTAATCCCTGTTGAATCTTTTTTATTAACATCAGCCCCCAGCTCTATCAAAGAGGCAACACTTGGCCACGCCCCTTTAATAATCTGATGATGCAAAGGCGTTTTGCCAAATTTATCCGTTGCATTTATATCAGCTCCCAGCTCCACCAACAACTGATGCATCTTTTTATCTTCAGTATCTTTAAGCGTCAAGGTATGCAAAACGGTTTCCCCGTCCTTATTTTTGGCATTTAAATCCACATTGATGCCATACAAATATTCCACCATTTGCAAATCTTTATTTTTAACGGCTAAATCAAGAGCAGAAGCCCCATCTTGTCCCACCCAATAAGGGTCCGCCCCTAATTGATAAAGATGATCTGCCATTTCAATATCGCCCAAACGCACCGCCTCATGAAACGGTGTTTTGCCATAATCATTCATCTGATTGACATCAGCCCCTGAATTGACAAGTCCGTAGACTAAATTGATATTCCCTTTTTGGACAGCTCTTGTTAAGCGGGTTTCGCCTTTTTCGTCCGACTGATTGATTTTATCAACCGCCCCCTGCTCCTCTTTCAGGAGGGGTGAAACCGGCTCTTTTTTCTTTATCAAATCAGCAAAATGAGGCATCTTTTTTCCCCTTTTAAAAATAATCATCCCTACTAATATTGTAGCACAAAACCGATGTTTTCTCAATCTTTTTTACAATCATTTGATTTTAAAAGATATTTTTTTGCTTTTGGTGCCGTTTTACCCCCGTTTTTTTGCCAAAAATTTGCCTTATTTTATCTATTTTTTCCCAAAATTAAAAATTTTTTACTTTTCTCTATAAAAAAAATGTCAATAAAATCAATATAAAGTCAAAAAAATTCATTTTGTCTATTTTCATCCAGTTTTTTTTAGTGTATAGTGAAAAAAATAAAATTTTTAACAAAAGGAGTCTTACGATGGAAGAGATTATTTTCCCCAATCAAATCAGAATGTTTCGCCGTGTTCGCGGTAAAACGATGAAAAGTCTGGCTGATGCTTTAAATTTAAGCCTTTCCGCCATTTCTAAGATTGAAAAAGGCTATCGGCGTGTGGATGAAGTTCAGCTTAAAAAGATTTCTCAATTTTTAAACTGCCCATGCGAATCGCTTTTTGTGAGCGAACGTTCCTCCCAGCCTGAGGTTATTAAGGCCTGGAAGAGAGAGCAAGAACGCCGGCAAAAAATCAATTCCGGCTCCGGTTTAAAAACATTAGGGGCCGGTTTACGCTATTTACGCGGAGAAAAGGGCTTAACCTTGCACGAGGTGGCTAAAGGCTCTAAAATGACCCTTTCCGTCTATCACAGAATTGAAATGGGCCAACGCGAGGTGGATGAAAAAACATTTAAGGATATTGCCCACGCTCTCGGCCTTTCAGAAACTGACTTACAATTAAAGATTTATGAATTGGATATGTCAGGTGCTTTGGATGAATTAAAACAACACGAGGGCAAATCCGGCATTTTTACCTCCAAAGGCGGTTACAATGACTTGCCCGTCAGCCGTTTTATGATTAGAACGGCCGATTCGGAAGAGTTCTCCGTTCCCATCTACGGTTTTCCGGAAGAATCCGGCCTGATTGTGGTGGATAAAAACCATTCTATCGGTTCTGTTTTGTGTCCATCTACCTTGGCTTATGATAAAAATATGTATGCCGTTCGCTTAAAACATCAGATTTTAGGGCCGGCCATTCCTAAAGATGCGGTGTTAATCATCTCTCCGGCCAACCGCCCGAATAAAGGGGATTTAGGTATTTTACCGTTGGAAGATGAGCGTATCCGTGTCGGCATTTTTGAAACAGAAACCGGCAACGGTCCGACCTTATTTACGCCGCAGACAGGGGAGCATATCTCTTTGTCGCAGGCAGAGCTTGAATCTATGCACCGCGTTGTTATGATTATGATGAGCTAATCCATCCAAAAAGGAGTGTAAAATGGCATCTAAGCAGGCTAATGAGGGATATGAAGAGGCTTTTGGCGGTACGCCTGAAAGCCATGAAAATCTGGTTGCCCCGTTTGAAAATATTCGGGAAGAGGATTTTTTTGAACAAGAAGATGACTCTTCTACAGAATCGGATGATAATCGTGAATACATCCCGATGCCGACTATTTTTGAACCGATTCCCGAAGAGGCACAAAAAGAAATCTTATCCAATTTTGCTCTTAAAAAACGCGAAAAAGAGAGTATCATTGCCGTTTCAGCCCAACGCCTTGTCAATCAGTTTCGGGCATTATCTGCGTTTCGGGATGACTATGTCGTTACCTATAATAAAGATTTGATGCAAGCACCGGGCGAGGTTTTGGCCTATCTGCCGAATATCATTGGCGGGCCGGCTGTTCGCGAATATCTGGACTATCTCTTGGCTCAGCAAAAAATCGGCAAAAAGTTTGATGATAAGGATATTGATTTAGAAACACCCAAACAAACAGGTTGGCTTCCCTCTGCAGATGAAGAGGAGATGGTTTTTCCGTTTGCAAGTTCTACCGCTCAGACAGATAAACAACCGCTGCCCGTTGCCTCTAACAATAAGCAGACCGATATGTTTATCAAATCTTTGCAAGAATTGACCAACGTTTCCAAACGTCAGTCCGAGCTGTTGACTGATACACTCACGCTTTTAAATCAAACCATTCAAAAAAATGGCGAAAGTTCCGCCTCTTTACCTGCAAATGCGGGGCAATCACTCACCGAGGCCGCCACTCTTTTGGCCGAACAACGCCAAATGATGGAGCAAACGGTAGATAAGATGATGGAAATGCAAAATCAGCTCTTTACCCAAACGGTGGCTGAGCTATCCAAAAACGTCTCTGAGATGAAAGATCAGTTGCGTCCGGCCGGGACCGTACGTCAAGCTCTCAGTGCCTTAAAAGCCTCCTCCACCGGGCAAAAAGAACCCCCTGCCCCCAAAGAAAAGGTTAAGGACACGCAAGAACAACCCTTGTTTGACCGCTTAGAGCAAAAAGAGGCGACACCTCTTTCCCCCTCTAAGCTACCTAAACAAGCCAAAAAACAGAGCAAAAAAACAACACCCACTATCGGCTTAGACGACGGGGAATATGAGATTTTAACCGAATTTGACATTCAACAAGACACTGAATAGGATGGTAAAATGGCAAACACTTCTAAATTGTTGGAAGCACTCTCCAATTACACTGGCGACCAAGCCGGTTTGGACGCGTTTGTAGCAACGGCAGAAGCTGAACTCGGAGCCGATTGGGGCAATCTCATTCACCAGACATTGCCTAATTTACCGGCCGCCTTGCAAGAAAAGTTGGACCATGCTTTTCATTATTATGGGGCATCTTTATCGTGGACAGAGGTACAATCTTATCTCAACAGTGAAGAGCCTTTAGATATTGAAACGGTGGAGGAACGCCTTGAAACACTGGCCTATTGGTTAAAGTTTTTTGGCGAGCAAGGCGAACAAGTGATTGAAGAGTTAAAACAAAAAATCAATCAAGAAAAATCAGCCTTAACCGCTATGGAAACGTCAGAACCCGCTGAGGCAGACGATTTGCCCTCTATGCCGGATGAGGACAATACCGATGATAATATGGCTGACGCCCCCTACGCAGAGGAAGAACCCTACGCAGAAGAAGAGCCCTACGCTGAGGAAGAGCCGTATCCTGAGGAAGAGCCCTACGCAGAGGAAGAGCCCTACGCAGAGGAAGAACCCTACGCAGAGGAAGAGCCCTACGCAGAGGAAGAGCCCTACGCTGAGGAAGAACCCTACGCTGAGGAAGACGCATCCTACACCGATGACGCCTATGATGAAACGGCTGACACCCCTTATGCCGATGATGCTTACACCGATGACGCCTATGATGCTGAAGAAGAGGCCTTTTTAAACGCCAACGACGCTTATATGGATCAAGAGCCAAATCTCTATGCCGAAACAGGCGAAAGTATACCAGAAGAAAATCCAGCTCAAGAAGAGGCCAATCCCTTCTGGCGTACCCCTGTTTATCAACCGCAAAAAGGAGAAACGGCTGAAGAGTTTATGGCTAAAAAAACATTCCATCAAGCCGACTTTTTAAATGCTGTTCGCTGTTGGATAAACGCCCGTTGTATCGCTCTTGGGAATAAAGAGATTTACACCTATCGTCATTACGGCTTTTTAATTGACGTGATGGAAGAGGTCAAAAAAGACGTTACCGAGGTTTTATCCGCTCCCAAATATTATCCGGCATTAGAGCAAATCAGAGCAAACGGGCTAAAAGAGTTACAAACCCTCTCCGCCAGTTTGGAAAGCGACCTTAAAATTGCTTATGACAATTTGCCGAGCGAACTCACCGACCTGATGGGCGGTAAAACATCCGCGGATGAATTGCGTGCCGCCTTAGGGGCGATTGACACGTCCAACAAGCCGGAACTCTTAGGTGCTGCACCGGATGGATTTGAAATGTTGGAAGATCCGTTTGAGGGTTTAAAGCTGGAACCTAAAAAAGATATCAAAAAAATTAAAAATAATACTTCACAAATGGAACAAAACAGTGTAAAAAGAAAAACAGGACTTTCTTTTAACAAAAAAGCCTCATCATAAAAAGGATACCAAACATATGAAAAAATTATCTGTCGCATTGTTGATTGCTTCTTTGATTTTAAAAAATGATGTTATGGCACAGGTCAATCCCCATATTCAAGGGATATTAAATGCCTCACCTTTTGGCACGCCTGCCTTTTTAAATCAGGGAACAAAAGCCCAAAAGCTGGATATTGAAACACCATATCGCTGTCAGGCAAACGGCTTTGGCGTGGGGCAGATTTCTACCACCTTGCCGGTGGATTTAAATGATTTTCGCTTGATTAAAACAACAAAAAGCGACCCTCTCCCGCGGTTTGAAGTAAACGGTTATACGTTTTCTTCCACCCCGATTGATGAGGCGATTCAAACCCTTGTAGAAGAGGCTGACATTACCGTTTACACGCAGGATAAAACTTATCCCAGCTTATCGGCCAAAGATTTATACGGTGATTTAGAATCGGTTATTCGGGCTTTATTAAGCAATGTGGAGATGTATTACAGTTATACTGAAGCGGGGCAAAAGCTCTATATCGCCCGTCAGGCTGATTTTGTGATTTCTTTGCCGAAAAACCGTTTGGTGATGTTGGGCGTTTTAGATGCCTTACGCGGTGCGGGGATTGAAAATATCGTTGTAGATTGGAATCAAAGCCTCTTGCGTTTAAAACTGACATATAAAGAAGAAAAAACCGTTAAAAAACTAATTGACAGTATTAAACAAAATGGGGAAATGTTGGTGGCAGATACCAGTGTTTACCGCTTAAATGCTTATCAAAATTGGAACCGGATTATGGCCTCCTATGGCTTAGACAGAGTCCACTCCTCTAACAGTGGTTTAAACGGCAAACTCTTGGTTTTAGGCCATCAAAAAGGGCAAAACAGCCTCTTAAACGTCTTAGGCCGTCAGTCCGGTGCCCATCTTTTAAGTAAAGGCCTTGCCGTTGTACCAAATGGCTGGCGGATGTTTTTAGATACAGGCAAATGTGCCACAACCGGCTATGGATTGCCTTTAGTTATTTCTTTAAACCCACTGATGAAAAGCAACGCCCACATTGTTACAGATTTATCCCTGAGCACCCCACAAGGTGAGTTATCTTCTTTTTCCGTCAATGCCTCTTTAGATGATGAATTGGCCGTTATCGGCTTGCAAGACGGACAAATGGGGGGCGAACTTTTAATTTTAGTGAAGTTAAAACTTATTCGTTTGGTAGGAGAAAAATAATGACCGAAAATAAACCCATCGGGACAAGACCGGCTCAAACACGCCCTGCCGTTTCAAGAACAGGCATCGGGCAGGCACCCGCCGCACAACAAAGACGACCGGCTCAAACCGGCACTGTCGGGACAAGGCCGTTAAATCCCGCTCAAGCAGGCACCAGACCTATGCGTCCGCAAGGCTCTCGCACACCCACTGCCGGACAAGCAATGCGAACAAGTGCTCCTCTTGCAACACAAAGACGCGTCGTACCACAAGGGGCAAGACCTGCTACGGGTGTAACACGTCCGATGGCAACGCATTCCCGACAAACAGGGGGGCAAAGACCTATCCGCCCTACCAATTCGGTTGAACTGTTTTCTAATCCCAAATCATTGGCCATCATTGTGGTTATAGCACTTATTTCAGGATTGCTGTTAGGTGGTATGCTTTTTGGCAGTAAATCCTCACCCGCACCACAAGGCCTGTTGGGTGTTGTTAAAAATACAGATATTCGCCAACCCTTACGCCGTTGTGGCATGATTGACATGGGACAGGCTTGTGTGCTATATATTGTTAATCATACCCGTTATGACAAAACGGTGGAAGATTACTTTAAACAGGCAGAAGATTTAACCGGGGTGCCTATTTATTCCATTCAAATGGCTAACCCCAAATACGCCAAACGCATTATCCGACCGGGGCATTTTGCTGAAATTTTAATCCCTCGGCTGAGATAACAGCGTACCAGTCGGGCTACAGTTTTAAGATAAATCCTCACAGATCAAATCTCCAAAAAAACTAAGGCCCAAATTTCGCGGGTGGATATTCCCCTTATAGTATCTGCCCGCGATCCTCACTGAAAGGCTACAAAAGTAGCCTTTCTTCTTTTTTAGTCTGTAAAAAAAAATAAACCACCACACACCGGCAACCTCATCGCTCACAGAACCGCCCACCTACCGATAACCTCGCTATTCTAAGAACGCCCCACTCTCAGATAACCTCGTTGCTCGTAGAACGGGTTTAAATCGCGTTTTAGGCTTTCTCTAACCACGCTATTCAAGAACAGCCTCTCTCACCGGTAACCCCGATGCTCTAAGAAAAGAAATTTTCTCTATCTTGCTCAGCATCTACAAAAATGGGAGCCAAAGGCGTGGTACCACGACCAAACATACAGTTGCCATGCACATACACGCGATTAACCGCGTCCAACAGCTCAGATTTTTCCAAACTGATATTGCGTTGAATATAGAACATCACCAAACGCAACACCTGTCCCAAATGATACGCCTCCGTTATTCTGCGAACAGAAGCGTCATATTTTTTGCCAATCCCTGTCAGCATCTCAGCATGAGCCACAATATCGCCCTCTTTTTCCTCATGCAGGCGATCCAACACAATATCACGCCACAACAGGCGCAAAATCTTTTCTTCTTCTTTTGCGTGCCACAAAGCATCTTTACACCTAAGCAAATCCACAAACAATTCCCGACGCATCATCGCCTTTGCTTTGATAAATTTATCTTTTTTCTTCGCCTTTTTATAGATACTGAGATACATTTCAATCAACTGCATGCGATAAGGTTTCGGATAAACGGAAAAATACGCATAATCACGCAAAGGCGTCTCCTCAGTCGGATTTAACACACCATAACACAGCCACAATGCCTCCATCAACTGGGTCAATGCTCGTGCGTCCGCCTCTACCACCAAGTGATTTAACGCCCGCTGTTTGGCAGAAAATCCTCTTCTCGTCCCGATATGATAATTGAGATAATGTTGCATGGCAAAAACAAGCATTCTAAACAAAATCCCCCAGACAAAAACCGCGTTTTCATCCAAGAGATTCTCCGCCTTATCAATCAAAATCGGCTCTAAAGAATAATTGCATGCTTTGTTTAAAAAAATCACATCCGCTTCGGCGTCATAACAAGCATCTTTCCCCTTAGAAAAAAAGTCCGCCTCTTTAAGCTCTATCTTTAAATCAGAGGATACATTGGCTAAAACCAACTGCCCCTCCTCAGTTGTATAAATATCAGCCAACACCTGTTGCCAATAAGGGTTTAACCCGTCCATGAGATGCAAATAATTTTTTTCAGCCACCGCTAAAGCGGCCTCTTTTTCCTCCTCGTCCAAACTCATGGTATCTTGATAAACACCCACACTGTGCGTTGCCGGTTTATAGTATGAAAGCGAATGCGCTCCCGCCTTTCTAACTCCATCTTCTGTATAAGTTTGAACAGGTTTTTTACGATTCTCTTTGTTTTGCGGGCGGTGAATCAACGGACGTGTTTGCACCACACAAGATAACGGCATCTCACTGGCCAGCGTATTTGTATCAGATAAAATGGTTTTAACCGGGGTCTCGTTTTCCTCTGCTTGACGTACTTTTTCAAACGCCATTTTAATCAACCGGTCCATTTCATCAGATTTTCTTTTTCTTTTTGGCATAACATTCTCCATATACATTACGATATCATATTGTCTTTTCTATCTAAGGTATACCATTTCAATCTGAATGTCAATTTCTTTGTACCCCTGCCCCCTTTAAACACCGGCAGAAAAGAACCGCCCCATCTTAGATAACCGCACTATTCAAAAACAGCCCCACCCACCGGTAACCCCGATGCCCTAAGAACCGCCCCCCCACCGACAACCTCGCTATTCAAGAAGAGCCACCGTCTATTTCTCTGATAACCCCGATGCCCTAAGAACGGGTTTAAATCGCGTTTTAGGCAAAAAACCACCATCGCCAACTCTCAGATAACCTCATCGCTCGTAGAACGGGTTTAAATCGCGTTTTAGGCGGATAGCTAGGCGGCAAGTTAGCTCCCGCGTGTGTACAAGCTGTACTCAAGGGGGCTAAGTT